>JAGXRS010000084.1 GCA_018335615.1 Hydrogenophaga sp.
GGCGGCCCTGCTCGACGCGGCGGGCGTTCAGCGCGCCGCGCTGGTTGGCCACAGCTGGGGTTCGCTGATTGCGCTGGAGGCGGCGGCCCGGCTGAAGGAGCGCGTGAGCCACCTGGTGCTGGTGGGCACGGCCTACCCCATGAAGGTGTCGCCGGCGCTGATCGACTCGTCGCTGAACGAGCCCGAGAAGGCGCTGAAGATGGTCAACGTGTTCTCCCGCAGCACGCTGGCCGCGCCACCCTCGGTGCTGGGCCCGGGCACCTGGGTGTACGGCGCGGGCATGGCGCTGGGGCGGCGCGTGCTGCGCAGCAACCCGGCGGTGAACGTGTTCCACCGCGGCTTCGTGGCCTGCGACCGCTACGCCAACGGCGAAACCGCCATCGGCCAGATCACCTGCCCGGTGCTGTTCCTGCTGGGGTCGCAAGACCAGATGACGCAGGCGCGCGCCGCACAAGGTCTCATCAAGACCGCCACGGCCGCCGGCAAGGCGGTGCAGGTCACCAGCGTGCCGGTGGGTCACCACCAGATGAGCGAAGCCCCGGAGGCCACGCTGAGGGCGATCTCGGATTTCCTGCAGCGTGCCGGCTGACCTGCACCGCTGGGCCATCGCACGGGGCGCCTGCATCCACGGGGCACGGCGCCCCCACGCCCGAACGGCCTGCGCTACCCGCCGACTTCACATCCCGGGCGGGGTGCGTGACCGGGTTGTTTTTTCTGCTGGGCGAACCGGGTGTGCCCGCGTGTGGTGCGGGGCTTTGTGCGTGACATGCACGGGGCTCAGGCGCCGGGTGTCGCTGGGTGCTTCGAATGGCGAGGCCAGGGGAAACAGACTCTCCAGGGTGGCCCGCACCTGGGCCAGTCGAGGGTCTTGGCCGTGCGCGTCGTCGGTGGTGTCGTTGATGCAGAAAAAGGCCAGCTCGCCGCTGGCCTGTACCAGCGCCGCGAGTTGCTGCGACTGATCGACGTCGCCCGTGGCCACGTACAGGTGCGGGTACTCCCGCATCCGGGCCACCCCGTGCGCCAGCGCCCAGCGCAGCACAAAGTCGGACACCAGCGTCGGGTTGTCCCAGGTGCGGAACACCCCCGAACGCACCCGTTCGAACAGCTCCGGCGCCTCGTCTTCCAGGCGGAACAGCAGCGACTTCAGCATGGGCCGAGGCGAGTGCGCAAAGGTCCGGGGCGTGTGGCGGTAACCGGCCGCGGTGGTGGAGGGCGCCTGCTGCAGCCACCGCCCCGACAGCCGGCTGGCGTTCTCCAGCGAGTGGTCACCGGGCCGCATGGGACCGTCGGGCACCTCCGGGTCGTCTGACCAGGCCGCGTAGAAGCCACCCGGCCAGAACCAGTGATCCAGCCGCACGGGAGCGCCGAAAAACACGTCGTCGTTCAGATAAAAGTAGCGCTCGGACAAACCGGGAATGCGGTGGATGTACGACTCGATGTTGCCCGAGTCGAAGGTGGGCAAGCGTTCGGCCGGCAACAACTCGGTGTGGCTCACCACCGTCAGGCGGCGACTGTCGCGCAGCCAGGACGGCGTTTGCCCATCGGTCACCAGGTACACGTGGCCATGGTGGGGGAAGAAGCGCTCCAGCGCACGCAGGCTGTAGCGCAGTTCGTCGTTGTCCCGAAAGCGCCCTTCCACATTGCTGTACAGCGCCATGGACGCTGTCTGCGCCGCATCCATGCACAGGGCCGCCTGGTGCCTTTTGGCTCGCCAGACGGGGTCGTTGCCGTCCACCCAGAGATAAACAATGTCGATCGGAGATTCGGCAGCAGGGGAATGCATCGCGCTGTTAAGAAAGTGATGGAGAAGGCGGCTGGTCATCCCTGCAGACCGCTTCATTGCGCCGCTGGGTGCGCCAGCGCACAGACAAACCGGACACATTGGCGAGCGGCATGGTACGAAGGTTTGCCGCCAACACGGCGTTCACGGGTTATTGGGGCGCCCCAGCGCTCCCCCTGGGTCACCGCCAGGCGCTGCGGCAGCACCGCCGCGAACACGGTGCGCCCGCCTGCCAGAATGGCAACATGAAGACGCACCACGCCCCCGCATCCATCCCCGAAACCATCACACCCTCCGTGTCCCCGGAACGCGCGCACGCCATCGCCGCCAGCTTCGACCTGCGCGCCCTGCCCGCCGACTTCCTGGCCAACCCGTACCCGGCGTACGCCGCGCTGCGAGAAACCGAGCCGGTGCGGCGCATGCCCGACGGTTCGTACTTCCTCACGCGCTACGCCGATCTGGTGGCGGTCTACCGCGACGCGCAGACCTTCAGTTCCGACAAACACGTCGAGTTCGCGCCGAAGTACAACGTGGCGCCCTTCGGCAGCGACACGGCGCCTTCGCCGCTGTTCGAGCACCACACCACCAGCCTGGTGTTCAACGACCCGCCGCTGCACACCCGCGTGCGCCGCCTCATCATGGGCGCGCTCACGCGCCGCGCCATTGCCGACATGGAGCCCGGCCTGATCCAGCTGGTGGACAGCCTGCTGGACGACCTGGCAGCGCGCGGCGGTGGTGACCTGATCGAAGACTTCGCGTCGGCCATTCCCGTGGAGATCATCGGCAACCTGCTGGACGTGCCCCACGCGGACCGCGACCCGCTGCGCGCCTGGTCGCTGGCCATCCTGGGGGCGCTGGAGCCGGTGGTGACACCTGAGCAGCACGCCCTGGGCAACCAGAGCGTGACCGAGATGCTGGACTACCTGCGCACGCTGGTGGCCAGGCGCCGCCAGTCGCCGGGCGACCCCGAGCGCGACGTGCTCACGCGCCTGATCCAGGGCGAGGCCAGTGGCGAACAGCTCAGCGAAGTGGAACTGCTGCAAAACTGCATCTTCCTGCTGAACGCGGGGCATGAAACCACCACCAACCTGATCGGCAACGGGCTGATCCTGTTGCAGGAATTCCCTGCCGCGCGCGAACGGCTGCTGGGCGAACTGCGCACCGCTGCGGACGCCGCGGCGCAGGAGCCGATCCTCACGCTGGCGGTGGACGAATTCCTACGATTCGAGTCCTCCAACCAGCTGGGCAACCGCCGGGCATTGGTGGCCACCACCGTGGGCGGCGTGGACCTGCCGGCCGGCGCGCTGGTGACGCTGTGCATCGGCGCCGCCAACCGCGACCCGGCACAGTTTCCCGACCCCGAGACGCTGGACCTCGGCCGCACGCCGAACAAGCACCTGGCGTTTGGCTTCGGCATTCACCAGTGCGCCGGCCTGAGCCTGGCCCGGCTGGAAGGCCGCGTGGCCATTGGCCGCTTCCTGCAACGCTTCCCTGACTACCGTTTGAGCGAGGCACCGGTGCGCGGTGGACGCGCCCGTTTCCGGGGTTTTCTGGCGGCGCCGTTCAGCGTGCGCTGAGCACACGTCCGTTCGCCCTGAGCCTGTCGAAGGGCTCCGCCCGAACAGACGAGAGCAAGCTCGGCCCGAACGGATAGAGGAACTCAGCTTGAACGAGCGAAGGCGTCCCCGCCCGAACGGGGTCGGGAACGCTCAGCCCGAGCCCACGGAAGGCCCCACCACCTCCGCATGCGGCACCGCGGCGGTCGGAACCGTGGCCAGCGCCTGCGCCACCGTCAGCCGCGCCCAGCCGCTTTCGCTCCAGAAACGCTGGTTGCCGGGCTGCTGGCTGAGCAGCAGACGGTCCAGCAGGGGGGCCAGCAGCGTGTGCGCCGGGTCCACCAGCAACACATAGCGCTCATCGTCTTCGTCCAGCCGGCCCAGCCAGTCCAGGCCCACCAGCGCCGCCACGGGTTCCTCCAGCTGAAGGGGATCCACCCGCATCAGCTGAGCCAGCAGCTCCAGGCTCAGGCCCTTCTGCGGCTCACCGCGGGCACGGCCCAGGTGCTCCAGCACCTCCAGCGACAGCTGGAAGTTCCAGCCCGGCGTGCTGCCGCGCCGCGCCACGCCCGAGAGCAGGCTCGGCAGGTAGGCCGACACCACCGCGCCCAGCAGCACGATCACCCAGGCCACGTAAATCCACACCAGCAGGATCGGCACGGTGGCAAAGGTGCCGTACACCACCGAATACGTGGGCACCAAGGCCAGGTACCAGCCCAGCACATTCTTGGCCACTTCCAGACCCAGCGCCACGAACACACCGCCCACCAGTGCATGGCTCCACCGCACATGGGTGTTGGGCACGTAGCGGTACAGGGCCGCGATGCCCACCATCACCAGCCCGAACTGCACCGACTCCAGCAGGAAGCGCACGCCGCCCGGCAGGGCCGACACCACGCCGCGCGAGGCCGTGACCGCGTACGACGTGAGGGTCAGGCTGCCCGCCAGCAGCAGCGGCCCCAGCGTGAGCAGCGCCCAGTACACCAGCACCCGCTGGGTCAGCGAGCGCGACTGGCGCACGCGCCAGATGTCGTTGAGCTTGCCGTCGATGGTCAGCACCAGGGCCAGGGCCGTCACCAGCAACACCAGCGCACCGGCCCAGCCCATCTGCCCGGCTTTGCCAGCGAATTCGTTGAGGTAGCTCAGCACCTGCTGGGCGATGTGCGAGGGCACGAGGCTGCGGATGAGCCAGTCCTGCAGCGTGTCCTGCAGGCGTGCAAACACCGGGAAGGCGCTGAAGATGGCCAGCGCCACGGTGAACAGCGGCACCAGCGAAATGGTGGTGGTGAAGGTCAGGCTGCTGGCGGTGATGCCCAGGCGGTCTTCACCGAATCGTTCGCGCAGGGTCAGCGCGGTGTTCTGCCAGGGAAACTTCAGCACATCGCGCCACAGCGCGCGCGCCAGGGTCTCGATCGCCCGCAGGCGCTCATTCAGGGTCATCCCGGTATCATGCCACCGGCCTCATCCGAGCGCCCTGCTTCCTCCGGGGAGCCTCCACCGCCCTCCGCCTCACACCATGACCGACCCCCATCCCGCACCTGCCCCTTTCCCTGATGTCTCCGCCGCGGTGCGCCAGACCCGCTGGCTGGCCGTGGGCAGCCTGCTGGGCCTGATTGTGCTGGGCCTGGCCTGGGAACTCTGGCTGGCGCCGATTCGCCCGGGTGGTTCGTGGCTGGCGCTGAAGGTGCTGCCGTTGACCATCCCCCTGGCCGGCCTGCTGAAGAACCGCATGTACACCTACCGCTGGCTCAGCCTGATGGTGTGGCTCTATTTCACCGAGGGTGTGGTGCGCGCCACCAGCGACGGCGGCCTCTCGGCCGGCCTGGCCGCCCTGCAGGTGCTGCTGTGCATCTCGCTGTTTGCCGCCTGCGCGCTGCATGTGCGCATCCGCCTGCGCGCCGCCGGCCAGGAGGCCGTGGACGCCGACAAGGCCCAGCATGCCGCGGCCACCGGCGCCGCGGCCGACCCGGTGGCGCCACCGCCCCGGCCCCAAAACTGACCCTGAAGGGATTCCCGATGACCACCTTGCTTGACCAACTGCGGGGCGTCGTCGGCGCCGCCCACGTCCTGACCCACGAAGACCCGGCCACCGACCTGTCGGCCTGGGAAAACGACTGGCGCCAACGCGCCCGCGGCCGTGCCCTGGCGGTGGTGCGCCCGGCCAGCACCACCGAGGTGGCGGCGGTGGTGAAGGCCTGCGCGGCGGCGCGGGTGTCCATCGTGCCGCAGGGCGGCAACACCGGGCTGGTGGTGGGCTCGGTGCCCGACGACAGCGGCACGCAGGTGGTGCTGAGCCTGGGCCGCATGAACACGGTGCGCGCACTCGACGCGGCCAACCTCACGCTGACGGTGGACGCTGGCTGCGTTCTGCAAAATTTGCAGCAAACTGCGCAGCAGGCCGGTTTCCTGTTCCCGCTGAGCCTGGCGGCCGAGGGCAGCTGCACCATCGGCGGCAACCTCGCCACCAACGCCGGCGGCACCCAGGTGCTGCGCTACGGCAACACGCGCGACCTGTGCCTGGGCCTGGAGGTGGTCACACCGCAAGGCGACATCTGGCACGGCCTGTCGGGCCTGCGCAAGGACAACACAGGTTACGACCTGCGCGACCTGTACATCGGCAGCGAAGGCACGCTGGGCATCATCACCGCGGCCACGCTCAAGCTGTATCCCCAGCCCGCCGCGCGTCTGACCGCCTGGGCCTCGGTTCCCACGCTGGAGGCCGCGGTGGCCCTGCTGGGCCTGGCGCACCAGCACCTGGGCCCGGGGCTGACCGGCTTCGAGGTGATGGGCAGCTTCGCCCTGAGCCTCGTGCGCAAGCACTTCCCCACCCTACGGGTGCCCTTGCTGGACACGGGCAGCGAAGCCGCCGAGCTGGAAAACGCCGGCGCCACCTATGCCGTGCTGCTGGAAAACAGCGACAGCGAGTCCGAGGAACACGCCCGCACCCAGTTCGAAGGCCTGCTGGAAACCGCGTTTGAACAAGGTGTGGTGCTCGACGCGGTGGTGGCCGAAAGCATCGCCCAGGCCCGCCAGCTGTGGCACATTCGGGAAAGCATTCCGCTGGCGCAGGCACAGGAAGGCCTGAACATCAAGCACGACATCAGCCTGCCGGTGTCCAGCATTCCCGCCTTCTGCGCCGAGACCGACGCCTTGCTGCAGCAGGAGATACCAGGCGTTCGGCTGGTGAATTTCGGCCACCTGGGCGACGGCAACCTGCACTACAACGTGCAGGCGCCCGCCACCGGCCGGTATGCCGACGATGCGCCGGCCTTCCTGAACGATCAGGAGAAACGCATCAACACCCTGGTGTTCGACGCCGTGCGGCGGTTTCACGGCTCGATCAGCGCCGAGCACGGCGTGGGCAGCCTCAAGGCACGCCAATTGCCGAGTTACAAGGACCCCGTCGCGCTGGACCTCATGCGGACCATCAAACGCGCGCTCGATCCCCACAACCTGCTGAACCCCGGCCGTGTGATCTGCCATGACCCGCCCCCTGCCATGCCCGCGCCCTGACCGTTCCTCACTTGTCGCCTGTACGGCGCTGGTCGCCCTGTTGCTGGGCAGCGCGCTGCCGGCGGTGGCCGCGCCATCGGATACGCAGCGGCAGCAGGCCGCCGCCTGGCGCGAGGAGGCCCGGGCGCACGAACACGGCGAGGGCGTGCCGCGCAACGCCGACAAGGCGGTGGCGCTCTACTGCAAGGCGGCCCTGGCAGGCGACACGCTGGCGCGCTACAACCTGGGCTGGATCTACGCCAACGGGCGCGGCATGGAGCGCAACGACGCCTACGCCGCCTATTTCTTCAAGCTGGCCGCCGACCAGGGCGACGGGCCGGCGCAGCGCATGCTGCAGTCGGTCGGGCCTGACGCAGCCAAACCGCCCTGCGTGACCGAACTGAACAACGCCGCCCTGGCCCGGCGCCGTGCGGCGGACATCGCCAGTGCCACCACCGGACTCGAACCCGTGGCGCTGGCGAACCCGACCTTGACGAACCCCGAACTGCTGGCCACCAATGCCCAGCAGCGCAAGATCATGGAGATCGTGCAGCGCGTGGCGCCGGAATACGGCATCCACCCCAGCCTGGCCTACGCCATCATCCGGGCCGAATCCAACTTCAATCCGCAAGCGGTGTCGCCCCGCAACGCCCAGGGGCTGATGCAGCTCATCCCTGCCACAGCCGAGCGCTTCAAGGTGAGCAAGCCCTTCGACCCGGAGCAGAACATCCGCGGCGGCCTGTCGTACCTGCGCTGGCTCATGGCCTACTTCAAAGGGCAGGTGCACCTGGTGGCCGCTGCCTACAACGCGGGCGAAGGCAATGTGGAGCGCTACCGGGGCGTGCCGCCCTTCCCCGAGACGCAGGGCTATATCCGGCGCATCCAGGAGGTGTTTCACCTCCAGCAGCATCCCTACGACGAGGCCGTCACCAAACCCACGGCGCACTGGCTGCGCATCGTGGAAAACAAGCGACCCTGAAGGCGACCGCAAAACCGCCACAATAGCGGGCTTCGCCGCTGCGGGCGCTCAACGCTCCAGCCCCTGACCATCCGCCACCGTGGCGGCCGTTCCCGCGATTCTCGATGACCACCCGCCCTGTCCGCTCCCAGTACGAAGATTTCCTGCGCCACGTGTTCACCACGGGCGTGCAGAAAGCAGACCGCACCGGCACCGGCACCACCAGCGTGTTCGGGCACCAGATGCGTTTTGACCTGAACGAGGGCTTTCCGCTGGTGACCACCAAGAAGGTGTTCTTGCGGGCCATCATCGTCGAGCTGCTCTGGTTCCTGCGCGGCGACTCCAACGTGAAATGGCTGCAGGACAACGGCTGCACCATCTGGGACGAATGGGCGCGCCCCGACGGTGACCTGGGACCGGTCTACGGCGTGCAGTGGCGCAGCTGGCCCACGCCCGGCGGTGGCCACATCGACCAGATCCAGCAGGTCATCGACACGCTCAAGTCCAACCCCGACAGCCGGCGCATCATCGTCAGCGCCTGGAACGTGGCCGAACTCGACCAGATGGCGCTCATGCCCTGCCACGCCTTCTTCCAGTTCTACGTGGCCCCGCCCCAGGCGCCGGGCGGGCGCGGCAAGCTCAGCTGCCAGCTGTACCAGCGCAGCGCCGACATCTTCCTGGGCGTGCCCTTCAACATCGCCAGCTACGCCCTGCTCACCCACATGGTGGCGCAGCAGTGCGACCTGGATGTGGGCGAATTCATCTGGACCGGTGGGGACTGCCACATCTACAGCAACCACCACGAACAGGTGGAACTCCAGCTGAGCCGCCAGCCCTTCGCCTACCCGACGCTGAACATCAAGCGCCGGCCGGCCTCCATCTTCGACTACGCCTTCGACGACTTCGAGGTGCTGGGCTATGAGAGCCACCCCGCCATCAAGGCACCGGTGGCGGTTTGATCCGGCGCTGCTCGCGCCCCACTCCCATCCGTTCGCCCTGAGCTTGTCGAAGGGCTTCGACAGGCTCAGACCGAACGGCGTTTCTGCGCTCCAACCCTCTTCTCAGTCCCATGATCTCCCGCCGCCAACTCTGGGCGCTGCTGGCCCTCACGCTCATGTGGGGCGTCAACTGGCCCATGATGAAGCTCTCGCTGCAGCAGCTCAGCCCGCTGTACTTCCGCGCCAGCACCATGCTGCTGGGTGCCGCCTGGCTGTTCGCCTACGTGGCCTGGAAAGGCGAGCGCATGTGGCCGCGCGGACGCGAATGGTGGGCCATTGCGCTGCTGGGGCTGCCCAATGTGCTGGGCTGGCACACACTCTCCATCTTCGGCGTGCAGGAACTGGCGTCGGGGCGCGCCGCCATCCTGGGCTTCACCATGCCCATCTTCACGGTGCTGATCGGCGCGGCCTTTTTTGGCGAACGCATCACGCCGCGCGTGCGCCTGGCCGTCATCAGCGTGAGCGTGGCCATTGGCCTGCTGCTCTGGCACGAAATGCAAAGCCTCAGCGGCAAGCCAGCCGGCATTGCGTGGATGCTGGGCGCGGCCGTGTCGTGGGCGCTGGGCACACTGATGTTCCGCCGCGCGCACCTCACGCTCTCGCCGCTGGTGGTCACCGTGTGGATGCTGCTGCTGGGCAGCGGTGTGCTGTGGGTACTGGCCCTGTCGCTCGAACCCCTGCCCGATCCCGCCGGCTTCTCGCTGCCGATGTGGCTGAGCCTGGCCTACGGCGTGCTCATCAACTACGGCTTTGCGCAGCTGATCTGGTTCGGCATGGCACGCAACCTGCCGCCGGCCACCAGTGCGATGAGCGTCATGGCGATTCCGCTGGTGGGCACGCTCAGCGCCACCCTCATCGTGGGCGAGGTGCCGCACTGGCAGGACTGGTTTGCCATGGGCTTTGTGATGGTGGCCATTGCCAGCGTGCTGCTGCCACCGCGTGTGCCGTCGCCATCCGCCGCCTCGGCACCCGAGCACTGACAATCACCGCATGTCACATCCCGCTCCCACTGCTCCGCTCAAGCTCATCTACGCCCGCGCCGCCAATGGCGTCATCGGCCGCGACAACCAGCTGCCCTGGCACCTGCCCGAAGACCTGGCGCACTTCAAGCGCACCACGCTGGGCTGCCCCGTCATCATGGGCCGCAAGACCTGGGACTCGCTGCCGCCGAAATTCCGACCGCTGCCCGGCCGGCTGAACATCGTCGTCACCCGCGACACCACCTGGCAGGCCGACGGCGCCGCGGTCGCGCATTCGCTGGAAGCCGCCCGCGCCTTGTGTCCGTCGGGGAGCGTCGCCTGGGTCATCGGCGGCGCGCAGATTTACGCGCAGGCATTGCCCCTGGCGAGCGAAGTCGTCGTGACCGAGATCGCCCGCGATGTCGACGGCGATGCGTTTGCCCCGACGCTGGACGCGTCTTGGCGGGAAGGCGCGCGCGAAACGCACACCTCGGCAGGCGGACTGCCCTTCGCCTTCGTCACCTACACGCGCCAGCCCTGAGACGGCGCGCCAACCGGGCCCCACCATGCAACTTGCCACCTGGAACATCAACTCGCTCACCGTGCGGCTGCCGCAGGTGCTGGATTGGCTGCAGACGCACCCGGTCGACGTGCTCGCGCTGCAGGAACTCAAGCTGACCGACGAGAAGTTTCCCGCCGACTTCGCCGTCGCGGGCTACCACGCGGTGTGCTTCGGGCAGAAAACCTACAACGGCGTGGCGCTGCTGACGAAAGAACCAGCGCAGGACGTGGTGCGCAACCTGCCGGGTTTTGAGGACGTGCAGTCGCGCGTGCTCACCGCCACGGTGGGCGACGTGCGGGTGATCGGCGCCTACTTCCCGAACGGGCAGGCACCGGGCACCGACAAGTTTGCTTACAAGATGCACTGGCTGGAGGCCATGCGCGAATGGGTCCGCGCCCAACTGGTGCTCCACCCCAAACTGGTGCTCATGGGTGACTACAACATCACCTTCGATGACGCCGACGTGTGGGACCCGGTGGGCCTGGCCGGCACCATCCACTGCACCGACGAAGAGCGCACCCATCTGCGGGCACTCATCGACCTGGGCCTGCACGACGCGGTGCGCCTGTTCGAGCAGCCCGAGAAGAACTACAGCTGGTGGGACTACCGCGACTTCGCCTTCCGCCGAAACCGCGGCCTGCGCATCGACCACATCCTGATTTCCGACGCGCTCAAGGCCAGCGCCACCGCCTGCGCGGTGGACAAGCTTCCGCGCAAGAACGAACGCCCGAGCGACCACGCGCCGGTGGTGCTGACGCTGGCGTAGCCCTTTCCGAAGCGCCGTGCCGGGCTCCTTCCCCCAGGGGGGAAAGGCTGGGATGGGGGCTCTTGGCACACCCAGGACATGGCTCCGAAGCGAAGCCCGGGCGCTCGCTGCCCCCCACCCCAACCCTCCCCCAGTGGGGGAGGGAGCGAAGACAATCCCTCCGGCGACGAAGGTGCGGAAACGCCCACCCCAGCGGCGAGCGAGCGAGCGAAAACACTCACTCCAGATCGAGTTCTTGGATCTTTCGCGTGATCGTGTTACGCCCGATGCCCAGCTTGTGGGCCGCCTCGATGCGGCGCCCGCGCGTGTTGAGCAAGGCGGTCTGGATCAGCTGCGTCTCGAAGCGGCGCGTGAGCGCGTCCCACACGTCGGTGCGACCGCTCTCCAGCAAGCTCAGGGCCTCGGCCTGCAGGCCCGACTCCCAGGCCGCGGGCACCCGGGTGGACACCAGGGCCGCAGGCGCCAACCCCGGTTCGAACGGCATGTCTGCCATGGCTGGCCCGGGCATCGTCGGCGCAGGGGCTGGCGGAAGCGGGCTGGCCAGCGAGGCCGGAGCGGGCTCGGCCCAGCCCAACGGCACGGGAGCGGGTGGCTGCTCGGCCGGAACAGGGGGCACCAACTCTGGCGAGCCCGCCATGGCCAGCACCTCGGGCGGCAGGTCTTTCACCTCGATCACCTGCGCCGGCGCCATCACCGTGAGCCAGTGGCACACGTTTTCCAGCTGGCGCACGTTGCCGGGAAAGTCGAACGTCCCAAGCAAGCGCAGGGCCGCTTCCGAGATGCGCTTGGGCTCCACGCCCAGCTGCTTGGCGCTCTGCTGCAGGAAGAAACGCGTGAGCATGGGCACGTCTTCGCGGCGCTCGCGCAGCGCGGGCAGGCGCAGGCGGATCACGTTGAGGCGGTGGAACAGGTCTTCGCGGAACACGCCTTCTTTCACCCGCTGCTCCAGGTGCTGGTGCGTGGCGGCGATCACGCGCACATTGGCGCGCACGGCGCTGTGGCCGCCCACGCGGTAGAAGTGCCCGTCGGACAGCACGCGCAGCAGACGCGTCTGCAGGTCGAACGGCATGTCGCCGATTTCGTCCAGGAACAGGGTGCCGCCGTCGGCCTGCTCGAAGCGGCCGCGGCGCATGGTCTGCGCGCCGGTGAAGGCGCCGCGCTCGTGCCCGAACAGCTCGGACTCCAGCAGGTCCTTCGGAATGGCGGCGGTGTTGATGGCCACGAACGGCCCGGCGGCGCGTGGCGAATGCTTGTGCAGGGCGCGGGCCACCAGCTCCTTACCCGAACCCGACTCGCCGGTGATCAGCACCGTCACCTGGCTCTGGCTCAGGCGGCCGATGGCGCGGAATACGTCCTGCATGGCGGGCGCCTGGCCCAGCATTTCGGGCGCGGCGCTCATGCGCTCCTCGGCCACTTCCTCGCGCTGGCTTTCCTCCACCGCGCGGCGGATCAGCTCCACCGCCTTGGGCAGGTCGAAGGGCTTGGGCAGGTATTCAAACGCGCCGCCCTGGAAGGCCGACACGGCGCTATCCAAGTCGGAGAAGGCCGTCATGATGATGACGGGCAGCCCCGGCAGTCGCTCCTTCACCTTCTCCAGCAGATCGAGACCGGAGCCGCCGGGCATGCGGATGTCGCTCACCAGAATCTGCGGCCCCTCGTGCTCCGGGGTGTTCTCCAGCGCACTCAGCACGTCCTGCGGGTTGGTGAAGCTGCGGGTAGGCAGGTTCTCGCGCAACAGCGCTTTCTCAAGCACGAAACGGATCGACTGGTCGTCATCCACTATCCAGATCGGCTTCATGTACGGGTCATCCCTTCGTCACGCTTCGCGTGTGGTTGTGAGCATCAAGGCAACGGAATCAGCAGTTTGAAATCCGTGTGGCCTGGCACGCTCTCACACTCGATCAGACCATGGTGTTGCTGCACGAAGGTTTGCGCCAGCGTCAGCCCCAGGCCGGAGCCGCCTTCGCGCCCCGACACCAGCGGGTAGAAAATGCGGTCCTTGATCGAGTCTGGAACGCCAGGCCCGTTGTCGATGACATGCAATTCCAGTGCCAGCCGATAGCGCTGCTTACCGAATGTCACCTGACGGCCCACGCGCGTGCGAAAGATGATCTCGCCCTCGCCGGCGGCGATGCTGTGTTGCAGCGCCTGTGCCGCGTTGTGCGCGATGTTGAGCACCGCCTGGATGAGTTGCTCCCGGTCGCCGCGGAACTCGGGAATCGAGGTGTCGTAATCGCGCACCACCCGCAGGCCCTTCGGAAACTCGGCCAGGATGAGCGAGCGCACGCGCTCGCACACCTCGTGGATGTTCACGTCGCCCACCACATGCGGGCGGCGGTGCGGCGCCAGCAACCGGTCCACCAGCGACTGCAGCCGGTCGGCCTCGTGGATGATGACCTGCGTGTACTCGATCAGCTCCTTGGATTCGAGCTCCATCTGCAGCAGCTGCGCCGCGCCCCGGATGCCACCCAGCGGGTTCTTGATCTCGTGCGCGAGGTTGCGGATGAGTTCCTTGTTGGCCTGCGCCTGGTCGATCAGGCGCTCTTCGCGCTCCTGCCGCGTCTGCTGCTCCAGCGGCAGCAATTCGACGATCACCTCGCCGGTGGTTTCCGTCTGCGCCACCACGACGTGCACCGGCAGCGGCTCGTGGTTGAGGCGCTTGAGCCAGGCGTCGTAGCGCAGCGCGGCGAATTCGTTGCCGCGGGCGCCGGCCAGCGCGTTCTGCAGCAGCTGGGGATCGGTGAAACAGTCCTGCAGGCGGGTGCCGCTGATGCTGCGACGGGACATGCCCAGCGCGTCCTCCAGCGCCGCGTTGGCATAGAGCACCGCACCGTCGTCGGCGACCACGGCCACCAGTGTGGCCAGCAGGTCCAGCGACTGGAATCGTGGCATCAGGGGGGCCGTGCGGGCGGGTGCCGG
>JAGXRS010000085.1 GCA_018335615.1 Hydrogenophaga sp.
CCTGGCGCCTGGTGAAGTTCGTCGATACCGGCATGCTCACCCTCACCAAGTGTTCGTGCTGCGGTGGCCATTTCGTGACCGAGCCGTACGAGAACGCGCGTCAGTTCGTCTGCGGCATGTGCGAGCCACCGGCGCGTGCCGGCAAAGGCCGGGCCAGCGGCGGGCTGCGGCTGCACTGAGCCTCCCGGGCCAGGTGCGGGCACTGCCTCACCTGCGCACGCCCGTGCCCCTTGTCAAACGCTGAAAAGGACCCCTCTGCGGGTCCTTTTTGCGTTCATGGGCCCCTTCATTCACCCCTAGAGTTGACCGATACAGCAACAGGTTCAACGGCTGCCCGGTTCTGGCGCGGCGCTACAGTTTTTCGGGATCACCAGCATGTTCGTCATCATCGGTTGGGTCGTCGCGTTGATATGCGTCTTCGGCGTGTTCATCGCGCACGGCGGCAACATGGGCCCCATCCTCAAGGCACTGCCCTGGGAGATGGGCATGATCGGCGGCGCCACGCTGGGGGCCTTCCTGGTGAACAACCAGATGACGGTGATCAAGGCCACGCTGTCGGGCGTGGGCAGCTGCTTCAAGGGCAGCAAGTACACCAAGGCGCGCTACCTGGAGCTGCTGGCGCTGCAATACGACATTCTGCAGAAGGCGCGCAAGGAAGGTCTGATGGCCATCGAGCAGGACGTGGAGAACCCGGAGCAGTCGCCCCTGTTCAAGAAGTACCCCACGGTGGGCAGCGACCACCATGTGGTGGAGTTCATCACCGACTACCTGCGCATGATGGTCTCGGGCAACCTCAACGCGCACGAGATCGAGTCGCTGATGGACGCCGAGATTGAAACCCACCACCAGGAGGCGCACGCGCCGGTGGCGGCGATCCAGCGCGTGGCGGGCGGCCTGCCGGCCTTCGGCATCGTGGCTGCCGTGCTGGGCGTGATCAAGACCATGGGCTCGGTGGGCCAGCCGCCCGCGGTGCTGGGTGCCATGATCGGATCGGCCCTGGTCGGCACTTTTCTGGGCATTTTCCTGGCCTACGCCTTCGCCGAGCCGCTGGCCGGCCTGCTGGAGCAGAAGGTGGAAGAGAGCAGCAAGGAATTCCAGTGCATCAAGACCACGCTGTTGGCCTCGATGCAGGGCTACGCACCGGCCACCGCCATTGAATTTGGCCGCAAGGTGCTGCTCTCCAACGTGCGCCCGAGCTTCATCGAACTTGAAGGCCACGTCAAAGGGAAAAAGTGATGGCTGACGGAAAAAAACTCCAGCCCATCATCATCAAGCGGGTGAAGAAGCGCGGGCACGCGGCGCACGGGGGCGCCTGGAAGATTGCCTACGCCGACTTCGTCACCGCCATGATGGCCTTCTTTCTGCTCATGTGGCTGCTGGGCTCCACGGCGGCTGGCGAGCTGGAGGGTATCGCCAGCTACTTCAGCGCGCCCGTCAAGGTCTCGCTCATGGGCGGCACCACCTCGGGCAACAGCGACAGCATCCTGCCCGGTGGCGGGCGCGACCTGAGCCGCAGCGCTGGCCAGGTGGACGGCGGGGATGCCGAACGCGCCGCCAAGCTCATGGGCGCCCAGATGGCGCGCGCCGAGCTGGCCCGCCAGGACGCGGTGCGCATCGACACGCTGCAGCGCAAGATCACCGCGCTGGTGGCCAGCAACCCGCAGCTCAGGGAATTTGCGGCGCAGATCCAGCTGGAGAAAACCGGCGACGGCCTGCACATCCAGATCATGGACGAGCAGGGGCGCCCGATGTTCGACACCGGCAGCGCGCTGGTGAAGCCGCACATGCGCGACATCCTGCGCGCCATCGGCGGCGCGCTGGGCGACGTGGAGAACCGGCTCTCGCTGGCCGGCCACACCGACGCCACGCCCTACGGCAGCGGCCAGCGCGGCTACAGCAACTGGGAGCTGTCGGCCGACCGGGCCAACGCGTCGCGGCGCGAGCTGGTGGCCGGCGGCCTGCCCGACGACAAGCTGCTGCGCGTCGAGGGCCTGGCGTCGAGCCAGCTGCGCGTGCCCGAGAACCCGACCGATGCCGCCAACCGGCGCATCAGCATCGTGGTGCTCACGCGCGAGGCCGAGGCCCGCATGCTGCCCGCGCGCGCCCTGCCGCTGGTGCCCGCCGGGGACGCCGAGGCAGCGGCCGCCGCCGCGGTGTCGACCATCGGCACCCCGGCCGGTCTTCAGAATTCCCGCGAAGTGCCGAGATTGCCTGCAGAGACCACGCGCTGAGACACCTCGCATCCGCCGCATTCCTTTTCCCTCCCTTGGAGGCATCCATGGCCAGCCCGATGAAATTCCTGATCGTTGACGACTTCTCGACCATGCGCCGCATCGTGCGCAACCTCCTGAAGGAGATCGGCCATGCCGACGCCGACGAGGCCGAAGACGGTGCGATCGCGCTGAACAAGTTGCGCAACGGCACCTTCGGCTTTGTCGTCACCGACATCAACATGCCCAACATGAACGGCTTCCAGCTGCTCAACAGCATCAAGCAGGACCCGGCGCTCAAGCACCTGCCGGTGCTGATGGTGACGGCGGAGGCACGCAAGGAAGACATCGTGATGGCCGCTCAGGGCGGCGCGGCCGGCTACATCGTCAAGCCCTTCACCAAGGCGACGCTGGAAGACAAGCTGACGAACATTTTCAAGAAACTGGGCCTCTGAGCCAGCAGGGAGCGAGAACATGACCAGCCGCTTGCAGAACGATCCCACCAGCCAGGCCGTGTTCCAGCAGCTCGGCTCCATCACCCGCCAGCTGCACGATGCGCTGAAGGAACTGGGCTACACCGACAAGCTCAAGGGCACGGTGGACCAGCTGCCCGACGCGCAGAGCCGCCTGTCGTACATCGCGCGCCTGACTGGCGAGGCCGCCGAGAAGGTGCTCAACCAGGTGGAGGCCGCCAAGGCCGAGCAAGACCTGATCGCCGACCGCGGTCGCCAGCTGGTGGACACGATTTCCCGCGTGCCCGGCCTGGCCCGCGCCATGCCGGAACTGCTGGCCTGGTCAAACGAGATCGTGACCACCAGCGAGCAGAGCGATGCCCGCCTGACCGAGATCATGATGGCGCAGGACTTTCACGACCTCACCGGCCAGGTGATCGCCCGCGTGGTGCAGCTCGCCAGCACCATTGAAGAACAGTTGCTGGGTTTGTTGCTGCAGGCCGCCCCGTCGGGCCAGCCGGGTCAGGACAAGGTGATCGAACTTGCCGGCCCGGTGGTCGACCCGACCGGCCGCAGCGACGTGGTGAACGACCAGCAACAGGTGGACGACCTGCTGGCGAGTCTGGGCTTCTGAGCATGGAACACAGCCAGCCGCCCGCCCTCCGGTCGGCTGGCGGGCGCTTGGCCCTGGTCATGATCGTGCGCGACGAGGCGCGCTGCATCGAGCGCTGCCTGCAAAGCGCCCGGGCGCACGTCGACCACATGCTGGTGCTGGACACGGGCTCGCGCGACGACACCGTGGCGCTGGCCCGCGCGTGCGGAGCTGAGGTGCACCACATGGACTGGCAAGCCAGTTTTGCCATTGCCCGCAATCGCGCACTCGAACTCGCCGACGCCGACTGGAACCTGGTGCTGGATGCGGACGAGTGGATCGTTGCCGGTGGAGCCGCTTTGCGCGGGTTGGTCCCGACGCTGAATGGCCCGGGTGTGCTTCGCATCGACAGCCACTGCGAACAGGGGGAAGTGGCCAGTCACTGGATCACGCGCCTCCTTCCGCGGGGCGTGCGCTATGCGGGGACGGTGCACGAACAGCCCGTTTCGGCTCTTGCGCGCAGGCGTTTGCCGGTTGTGGTGGGTCACGACGGTTATTTGGGCAACGCATTGGAACTCAAGCGAGGCCGCAACCGCGCGCTGTTGCAGGCGGCGCTGCAGGCCGCAGGCGGTGGCGAGCCCTATCTGCTGTATCAGCTGGGCGTGGACTGCGAGGCCTACGGTGAGCGGGACGCAGCAGCAGACTTCTACCTTCAGGCGTTGGAGTGTGTTTCCCCTGACGAGCTCTACCGTCCGCAGCTGATCGTGCGCGCCATGCATTGCTTGGGCAAGTCCGGGCGCCTGGCGCAAGCCATGGCGATGGCCAGCGAGTCGATGGACGAGCTCGCACAGTCGACCAATTTCTACTTCACCCTGGGCGACCTCTGCCTGGACGGTGCCGTCGCACACCCGGAGGCGGCGATGGCCGAATGGCTGCCGTTGGCCGAAACGGCCTGGCTTCGGTGTCTGGCGCTGGGCGAATGCCCCGAGGAGGATGGCCGGGTTGTCGGTCGGGGCAGCTACTGGGCGGCACACAATCTCCACGCGATCTACGCCGGTGCGGGTGATGGCGTGCGGTCTGCACATTACCAGCAGTTGAGTGAGCGACTGCGGCATGAGGTGATGGCCTCGGGACAGGGGTCGCCTGTGCGCTCCCCGGCGTAGCGCGTTCAGAAAAGCAGGGCGAAACCCGCTCTTATCACCCTTAAGTTTTGGGGGCACCCTTCCACAATCTGACTCCAGCACCCACGAGTCAGAGCCATGGATTCCTCCAGTCAGGACAAAAATTTACCCGCCACTGCGCAGCGCCTGAAGCAGGCGCGCAACGATGGCCAGGTGGCGCGTTCGCGCGACTTGGGCAACCTGGCGGTGCTCGGCGGTGGTGCGCTGGTGCTGATTGCGCTGATGCCGCTGGGCTTCGAGCGCCTGCGCACGGCCCTGGGGCTGCAGCTGCGTTTTGACCACCAGAGCCTGCTGCAGCCGCAGCGGATGGTCGAGCACCTGGTCGAGGGTGCGGCGCACGGCCTGTTGCTGGTGTTGCCACTCGGCCTGCTGGTGCTGGCCGTGGTGCTGGGCTCGGCCTTCGCGTCGGGCAGCTGGGCGCTGAGCGTCAAGCCCATCACGCCCGACCTCAAGCGCCTGAGCCCGCTGGCCGGGCTGGGGCGCCTGTTCTCCAAGCAGCAGCTGGTGGACACCATCAAGCTCGCCGGCATCGCCGCCGTGGTGGGTGTGGTGGCCTGGCAGTTCATCTCGAACCACATGGAGGCCTTCGGCACGCTGCTGATGCGCCCGCTGGAGCCGGCCCTGGGCCAGCTGGGGAGCTGGATGACGGCCGGTGTGGGCCTGCTGTTGCTGGTGGTGGGCTTCTTCGCCCTGATCGACGTGCCCATGCAGCGCTTTCTGCACGCCAACCGGCTGAAGATGTCGATGGAGGAGGTCAAGCGCGAGCACAAGCAGAGCGAAGGCGACCCGCAGATGAAGGCCCGCCGGCGCCAGCGCCAGCGCGAGATGGCGCAGCGCAACAGCGTGGGTGCCGTGCCGCGTGCCGACCTGGTGGTGATGAACCCGACCCACTACGCCGTGGCCATCCGCTACGACGACGCCACCATGGGCGCCCCGCGCGTGATCGCCAAGGGCGCCGACCTGCTGGCACTGAAGATCCGCGACGTCGCCAAAGCCAGCCAGGTGCCGGTGCTGCAGTCACCCATGCTCGCGCGTGCGCTCTATGCCCACGCCGAGATCGACGACGAGATTCCGGCGGCGCTCTACACCGCGGTGGCGCAGGTGCTGGCCTATGTGTACCAGCTCAAGGCCGCCATGAAAGGCGAGGGCGCCATGCCCGGCGCGGTGCCGGTGCCCCAGGTGCCACAAGAGCTGGACCCGCACTTCAAGCACAAGCCGGCCGCGGAGGCCGCACCATGAACGCGCTCGCGCCCCTGCAGCGCTGGCTCTCGCGCAACGCCGCCTGGGCCGGCGGCCTGGCCGCGCCCATGCTGGTGATGACGGTGCTCTCCATGATGGTGCTGCCGCTGCCGCCCTGGCTGCTCGACACCTTCTTCACGCTCAACATCGCGCTGGCGCTGGTGGTGATGATGGTGGCGGCCTACATGCAGCGTCCGCTGGACTTCTCGGTGTTCCCCACCGTGCTGCTGCTCACCACGCTGCTGCGCCTGTCGCTCAACGTGGCGTCCACCCGGGTGGTGCTGCTCGAAGGCCACACCGGCCCGGGCGCGGCCGGCGCGGTGATCGAGGCCTTTGGCAGCTTCCTGATCGGCGGCAACTTTGCGGTCGGCTTCATCGTGTTCGCGATCCTGGTGGTGATCAACTTCGTGGTGATCACCAAGGGCTCGGAGCGCATTGCCGAGGTGTCGGCCCGCTTCACGCTGGACGCCATGCCCGGCAAGCAGATGGCGATCGACGCCGACCTGAACGCCGGCCTGATCGACGAGAAGGAGGCCAAGCGCCGCCGCGCCGAAGTGGGCGAAGAGGCCGAGTTCTTCGGCTCCATGGACGGCGCCTCCAAGTTCGTGCGCGGCGACGCCATCGCCGGCATCCTGATCCTCATCATCAACATCATCGGCGGCTTTGCCATCGGCATGATGCAGCACGGCCTGTCGGCCGGCGACGCGGCCAACAGCTACATCCTGCTGGCGGTGGGCGATGCGCTGGTGGCGCAGATCCCGTCGCTGCTGATCTCGGTGGCCGCGGCCATGGTGGTGTCGCGCGTGGGCAAGGACGCCGACCTGGGCCACCAGGTGATGAACCAGATGTTCCTGTCGCCCAAGGTGATGGGCATCACCGCCGCGGTGCTGTTCATGCTGGGCGTCGTGCCCGGCATGCCGCACACGGTGTTCCTCTGCTTTGCCGCCCTGTTTGCGGGCCTGGCCTGGTGGTGCGCCCGCGTGCAGAGCCGGCCCGCGCCGCCGACCGAGGCGCCCGCTCCGGTGAGCGACGGCGAGGCCACCTGGGACGACCTGCAGCCGGTCGACCTGCTCGGCCTGGAGCTGGGCTACCGCCTGATCGCCATGGTCGACAAGACCCGCCAGGGCGACCTGCTCACCCGCATCAAGGGCGTGCGCAAGAAGTTTGCGCAAGAGGTGGGCTTTCTGCCGCCGGCCGTGCATGTGCGCGACAACCTGGAACTGCGCCCCAGCGGCTACCGCATCACCCTGCGCGGCGTGGTGGTGGGCGAGGGCGAGGTGTTCCCCGGCATGTTCCTGGCCATCGACCCCAGCGGCATCGGCACCCCCTTGATCGGCACGCCCACCACCGACCCGGCCTTCGGCCTGCCGGCGCACTGGATCGAAGACGCGCAACGTGAAAACGCGCAGATGGCGGGTTTTACGGTGGTTGATTCCGAGACTGTGCTGGCCACGCATCTTTCACACTTGATGCAAGTCCAGGCAGCGCGCTTGTTGAGCCGGACCGAGACCCATGACCTGGTCGAACACGTCACCCGCCTGGCCCCCAAATTGATCGAAGAAGTCGTACCCAAGATGATCTCCGTCGCCACGTTCCAGAAAGTCTTGCAGCTGCTGCTGGAAGAGTCTGTGCATGTGCGCGACATCCGCACCATCATCGAATCGATCGCCGAGCACGCCAGCGCCACCACCGACCCGGTCGAGCTGGCCCGGCGCGTGCGCACCGCCCTGGCCCCGGCCATCGTGCAGCAGATCTATGGCCCGGTGAAAGAGCTGGAAGTGATTGCCATCGAGCCCGGCCTGGAGCGCCTGCTGATGCAGGCCCTGTCGGGTGCCGCCAACGGCGCGCTGGACCCCGGCGTGGCCGAGATGCTGAGCAAGTCGGCCGCCGAGATCGCCAACCGCCAGGAAGAAAAAGGCGTGCCCGCCTGCCTGCTGGTGCCGGACGCCATCCGCACCGCCATGGCCCGCCTGCTGCGCCGCGCCGCGCCGCGCCTGCAGGTGCTGGCGCACAGCGAAATCCCTGAAACCCACCTGATTCGCATTGGCCCGATTCTTGGAGAGCTAGCCGCATGAACATCCAGCGATTCACCGCGCAGACCTCGCGCGAGGCCATGGCCAAAGCCCGCAACGCGTTTGGTGACAGCGCCATGATCCTCTCCGCCCGCAGCACCGATGAGGGCTTCGAGGTGATGGCAGCGGCCGAAGAGAGCCTGGCCTCCCTGGGCGCCAGCGGTGCCTCCGCCCTGTCGCCGGCCCGCCCACGGCTGGGTATGGCCGTGGCGCCACAGCCCACCTCGGTCGAAGACGACACCGAGGCGCTGGCCATGAGCACGCTGTCGTTCCAGGAATACGTGCGCGAGCGCATGCTGCGCAAGCGCCGCGAGGCCCTGGACGGCGCCGCCGCGCCCGCGCCCCTGGGTGCCGGGCAGCGCATGGCCGCGGCCCGTGCCGAGGCGGCCCTGCAGGCGCCCGCGCCACGCGCCAGCCTGTCGCAGTCCGCTGCCCCGCAGGTGCCCCCACCCATCCGCACCCGCAACATGCCCGAGCCGGCGTGGGACGACACGCTGCCCCTGCAGCAGCCCCGCGCCGCCGAGCGCCGTTCGGCACCGGCCCCGGCCCCGGCCCCGGCCCCGCAGGAGGCCCAGGCCCCCCGGGACAACGGCGTGGCGCTGGAGCTGTCGGCGCTGAAGGACATGATCGAAGAGCGATTCAACACGCTGGCCTGGCTGGGTGCATCGAAACAGAACCCGATCCAGTCCAACCTCATGCTCAAGCTGATCCGCTCGGGCTACTCGCCCAGCATGGCGCGCGCCGTGCTGGAACGCCTGCCCGCCGAGGCCGGTGCGCCCGAGGCGGTGCGCTGGCTCGTGGACGTGCTCACGCGCAACCTCAAGGCCGTCGCCCCCGGCGAAGGCCTGTGCGACGAGGGTGGCGTGCTGGCGCTGATCGGTGCCACCGGCGTGGGCAAGACCACCACCGCCGCCAAGCTCGCCGCCCAGTGCGTGCAGCAGCATGGCGCCGGCAGCGTGGGCCTGATCACGCTCGACACCTACCGCGTGTCCGGCTTCGAGCAGCTGCGCGCCTATGGCCGCATGCTCGGCGTCGTGGCCCACCTGGCGCACGACCGCGCCGCGCTGAAAGACCTGCTCGGCCTGCTGGGCAACAAGCGCATGGTCATCATCGACACCGCCGGCCTGGGCCAGCGCGACGAACGCATCCAGGACATGCTCGACATGCTGGACCTGCCCAAGGTCAGGAAGACCCTGGTGCTCAACGCCAGCTCACACGGCGACACGCTGGACGACGTGCTCACCGCCTTCAAGGCCAGCACGCTGCACGGCGCCGTGCTCAGCAAGGTGGACGAGGCGGTGAAGCTCGGCCCGGCCATCGACGCCCTGATCCGCCACCAGGTGGTGCTGCGCGGCGTGGCCAACGGCCAGCGCGTGCCCGAAGACTGGCAGCAACCCGATGCCGCCGCGCTGGTGCGCGGGTCCATGGGCACCCAGGGCAAGTCGGCCTTCGACCCGGTCGGCTCCGACATGGGTTTCTATTTCTCCGAGTCGTCGGCCCGCGGCATCCACCTGGGGGCTTCCCATGTTTGAACTCGGCTTCGACCAGGCCGCCGGTCTGCGCGCCCAGCCACGGGCCGTGGCAGGCGCCGGCCTGATGCCCGTGGCCTG
>JAGXRS010000086.1 GCA_018335615.1 Hydrogenophaga sp.
CGGCAGCCGCCTGCTGGTGAAGCTCGCCGGCATCATCGGTCTGGTTGGCATCCTGCCCGGGCTGCTGATTTACACGGTGTCGTACCAGTTCGTCTCGCGTTCCATCGAGAGCTGGTTCGACGTGCGCGTCGAATCGGCGCTGGACGCCGGGCTCAACCTGGGCCGCACGGTGCTCGACACGCTCAGCACCGACCTCAGCAGCAAGACCCGCCTGGCCGCCGAAGGCCTGGCGCGCGTGCCCGACGCGTCGGCCGTGCTGGCGCTGGAGCGCCTGCGCGAGCAGCTGTCGGCCACCGATGTGGTGCTGTGGAGCGCTGCCGGGCAGTCGCTGGCGAGTGCGGGCGTCTCGCGCTTCAACATCGTGCCCGACAGCCCCGGTCCGGCCCAGCTGCGCCATGTGCGCTCGGTGCGCGTGATGGCGCAGATCGAAGGCCTGGAAGAGGGCAGCGATGGCGAGCTGGAAGCGGCCATCGCCGCCGGGCAGGCCCGCATCAAGGTGCTGGCGCTGGTGAGCGCGCCTGGTTTCGGCTTCAATGCCGAGCCGCGCTACCTGCAGGTGATCGCCCCGCTGCCTGCGGCGCTGGTGACCGACGCGCTGGCGGTGCAGGTGGCCAACCGCGAATACCAGGAGCGGGCGTTGACGCGCGAAGGTCTGCGCCGCATGTACATCGGCACGCTCACGCTGGCGCTGTTCCTGGCAGTGTTCGGCGCCATGCTGCTCGCGGTGCTGCTGGGCAACCAGCTGGTGCGCCCGCTGCTCGTGCTGGCCGAGGGGATGCGCGAGGTGGCGGCCGGCAACCTCACGCCCAAGCCCGCGCTGACCGCGCGCGACGAACTCGCCGGCCTTACCCGCACCTTTGCCTTCATGACGCAAGACCTGGCCGATGCACGCGCCGCGGTGCAGCACAGCATGGAACAGGTGGACGCGGCGCGCAGCAACCTGCAGACCATCCTGGACAACCTCACCGCGGGCGTGGTGGTGCTGGACGAGGACGGCCGCGTGCGCAGCGTCAACCCGGGTGCGGCCCGCATCCTGCGCACGCCGCTGGGGCTGCACATCGGTCAGCCGCTGGCCGAGGTGCCGGGCCTAGAAACCTTTGCCACCGGCGTGCTGCAGCAGTTTGAACGCTTCCTGTCGGACCAGACGCCCCATGAAGGCGGGCACTGGCAGCAGTCGTTCGAACTCACCGCCACCGGGACCACGCCCTTCGACGAAGGTATCACCCTCATCGCGCGCGGCGCGCTGCTGCCCAGCAACGAGCGCCTGCTGGTGTTCGACGATGTGTCTGAAATGGTGTCGGCCCAGCGCGCCAAGGCCTGGGGGGAGGTGGCGCGGCGCCTGGCGCATGAAATCAAGAACCCGCTCACGCCCATCCAGCTGTCGGCCGAGCGCCTGGCCATGAAGCTCGGCGGCAAGGTGCAGGCTCCCGAGCAGGCGATTCTGGACAAGTCGGTGCGCACCATCGTGGACCAGGTGGACGCCATGAAACGGCTGGTGAACGAGTTCCGCGACTACGCCCGCCTGCCCGCCGCGCAACTCGCGCCCACCGACCTCAACGCCGTGGTGCGCGACATCCTGGTGCTCTACGACAACGCCGCCGTGCCGGTGCGCCACGAGCTGGCCGACCACTGCCCGCTGGTGAAGGCCGACGCGCAGCAGGTGCGCCAGATCGTGCACAACCTGGTGCAGAACGCCCAGGACGCCATGGCCGGGCGCCCTGGCGCCGAGGTGCTGTTGCGCACCCGCCTGAGCGACAGGGGCCAGTGGGTGCGCCTGGCCGTGATCGACCAGGGACCGGGTTTTGCCGAGCACATCCTCAAGCGCGCCTTCGAGCCTTACGTCACCACCAAGGTCAAAGGCACCGGGCTGGGGCTCGCGGTGGTGAAGAAGATCATGGACGAGCACGGCGGGCGGGTGGACGTCGCCAACCGCGTGGTGGACGGCAAGGTCGAGGGAGCCCAAGTGTCGTTATCATTCGCAGTTGCAAATTGACAACATCGACAGAGGGAAGAAGCGCGCGCCATGGCAACAATTCTGGTGGTAGACGATGAACTCGGGATCCGGGACCTGCTCTCGGAGATCCTCAACGACGAAGGCCACACCGTGGAACTCGCCGAGAACGCCGCCCAGGCCCGGGCCATCCGCGCCCAGCTGCGACCCGACCTCGTGCTGCTCGACATCTGGATGCCCGACACCGATGGCGTGAGCCTGCTCAAGGAATGGTCCAGCACCGGCCTGCTGTCCATGCCCGTCATCATGATGAGCGGCCACGCGACCATCGACACCGCCGTCGAAGCCACCCGGATCGGCGCCACCGCCTTCCTCGAAAAGCCCATCACGCTGGCCAAACTGCTCAAGGCGGTGGACCAGGGGCTCAACAAGTCGGTACCCAAGCTGGGGGCCAGTTCCTCGCCGCTCAAGAACGGTCTGTCACCCCAGGTTGACCTGACCGTCGAGGCGGCCATGACGGGCGGCACCCTGCCCGAACCGCTGATGGATCTGGGCCCGCAGCCACTGCAGTCCTTCAACCTGGAAGGCCCGCTGCGCGAGGCACGCGACGAGTTCGAGAAGGCCTACTTCGAATTCCATCTGGCCAGGGAGTCCGGTTCCATGACCCGCGTGGCTGAGAAGACCGGGCTGGAGCGTACCCACCTCTACCGCAAGCTCAAGCAGCTCGGCGTGGACCTGGCGCGCAGCAAGCGGGGCGCGCTTTGATCCGATCTCGCCGGAAGTGCGCCAATATCCTGCTATAATTTCATCTTGTTGGCCCGGTAGCTCAGTTGGTAGAGCAGCGGATTGAAAATCCGCGTGTCGATGGTTCGATTCCGTCCCAGGCCACCAAGTTACTGTTTTGAGACGTTCCATGACGTCCCAGGAAATCTAAAAAGCCCTTGAGAATCAACGCTCAAGGGCTTTTTTCTTGTCCCAGAGGGTTACACAAAATCCCTTGAGAGTTCACCCCTGCCGCAGTAACTTGTGCAGTAACCAGCTCGATCGCTGTTTCGGTCCAGAAAGTTACTGCAATGGCACGCTATCTCATCCCCTCGGACGCCACCATCAAGGCCGTGCGCAGCGGCGATCCGCGCAAGCGGTTGACGGACGGCGATGGTCTGTACTTTCTGCTCTTCGTCAAAGGCGGGGCGCACGGCTGGCGGCTCGACTACACCTTCCAAGGCCGGCGCAAGACGGTTTCGCTGGGCACCTACCCCTCGACCACACTCGCCATCGCCCGGCGCAAAGCCGACGCGGCGCGCGAAATGGTGGCCGACGGCCAGGATCCGAGCCAGGAACGCAAGGCCGAGCGGGTGGTGCACACCCAAGCCATCGAAGCCGAGAAACGTCAGCAGCAGGGCCTGCCGCCCATCAACTCGTTCGAAGAGGTGGCGCGAGAGTGGTTCGAAATCCGGCGCGGCGGCTGGGCCCTCGGCTATTCGGAAAAGGTCATCGCCCGTCTGGAAAACGACGTGTTCCCCTACGTCGGCAGCTTGCCGGTGACAGGCATTGCGCCGACCCAGCTGCTGGAGGTGCTGCGGCGCATCGAGGCGCGTGGCGTGATCGAAACCGCCCACCGCGCTCTGGAGAGCTGTGGGCAGATCTTTCGCTATGCCATCGCAACGGGGCGCAGCCCCACCAACCCGGCGCGCGACCTGAAGGACGCATTGCGCCGGCCCGAGCCCCAACACTTCCCGGCCATCACGAACCCCAAGCGCTTCGGCGAGCTGCTGCGCGCCTGCGATGCCTATGCGGCCACCCCCGTGGTCCGTGCGGCGCTGAAACTGGCGCCGATGCTGTTGCTTCGGCCGGGTGAGCTGCGCTTTGCCGAGTGGCCCGAGATCGATCTGGACGCGGCTTTGTGGACCGTCCCTTCAGTGCGCATGAAGCGCGAACTGCGCGAGAAGCAGCAGGGCGCGCCGCACTTGGTGCCGCTACCCCGCCAGGCCGTGGCTGTGTTGCGCGACCTTCATCCGCTGACCGGCCATGCCGCAATGGTGTTTCGCGGCGAGCGGCACCACCACCGCCCGATGAGCGAGAACACCATCAATGCGGCCCTGCGCGCCATGGGTTTCCCCGCCGACGAGGTCACGGGCCACGGGTTCAGGGCGACCGCCAGAACGATGCTCCACGAACGCCTGGGTTTCAGTCCGGACGTGATCGAGGCGCAGTTGGCGCACTCGGTGCGCGACAGTTTGGGAAGGGCCTACAACCGCACGGAGTTTCTTGATCAGCGGCGTGAGATGTTGCAGGCATGGGCGGACTACCTGGACAAGCTCCGGCTGGGAAGCAAAGGTGTAGGGTCTGGCCAACCCAAAAGGGCCAGCCTTGAGCATCAGTCATCGGCCGCCGAGCGTGCCTACTGACGGCTTAAAGAGAAGGCTTGCAACACGGGTGCCAAAGCGCCACGCAGTCGAGCAACGATCGCGGGCAGGGGTTCTGGCGTCAGTGCGTTCTTCCGAAGAAACGCCAACCACAGGGATTGCCGGGAAACGTCGTTCGCAAACTCGTCTGTCAGGCCGACAGGCAGCACATCAGGAGCCGGCATGCCGCGCCGCTCGAAGGTGGCCTGGATTGCCTGGGCCAGCAAGTCGGTGTCCAGGGTTTCCCGTTCCAGCAGCACCGACAGATCGAAGTAGTCTTTCAAGCGGCTATTGGTCATGCCCAGCAGGGCAATGGCGTGGAGCTTTTCCGCAATGACGGTGTAGGTCGGGTAGGTCCGCAGCCGTGGCGCGGGCAGATCATCCAGCAGCACCGGATAGACCGAGTCGACGGGCGCCGGCGTCACCGCATCCCCGAAACCGACGTCGATCTGGGTCTTGCAGCGTGCGCGTGCCAGGTCGCCGGTCATGAACACACGCACGCCACCGTAACCGGCTTCCTTGCGGATTTCTTCGACTGTGATCGACGCTGGATCAAACTCGATCCCGTCGCCGACCGGCACGGCGGCAATATCTCGGAACGCCTGTGCGACCGAGCCCAGGTCGCTGGCGCCAAAGCCGAGCAGATCGGCATCGCGCGTGGCGCGGTGCGGCATGTCGTACCAGAGCGTGAACAGCAGCGCGCCCTTCAGCAGGAAGCGATCCGCGTGCGGCGACTGGCTCATCCGGTAGAGGATGCGCTCCAGCGCGAAGCGCACCAGCACCTGGTTGAAATCGACGCCCTGTGCCTTGGCCACGTTGAGCAGTCGTGCGCGGACGGACGCGGCGACGTTTGGACCGACAGCACTCATCCGATGCTCTCCAGGTAGGGTCGCATCACGTTGGCCACACGACAAACCTTGGCGTAGCGCCAGATCTCATCCACTGTGGCCTTGTTGCGGGAACGGGCGTCCTTGAGTGCCTCCAGAGCCACATCCAGGCCGATCTTGTTGCGGTGCTTGAAGCAGTCTGCCACCGTCTTGGCCACGCCGTAAACCCGCAGTCTGACACCGTCGCGTTCAACTTGTTCGACCCCTGCCGAGTAGGCCTCACCCGTGAACTGCACCATCTTGACCGGTGGGTAGTCGATCCGGGGTGGGTGGCTGCCGCGTGGCATGGCAATCCAGACTTCGCGCGGCAGCTGTGTGGTCAGTTCGTGGAACTGCAGTGCGCTGAGCAGGCAGAACACGGCTTGCGGCACCTTGGTGGCGACAGTGCCGAGGCTTTCGAATTCAGATACCTGTGCGTCTGGCAGTCGGTACAGGCCGCGCCCGACCCGCTCCAGCAGCCCAGCAGCGTTCAGCCGCGTCAGCACGACCCGCGGGGCTTCGATGGCCTCCAGGTCGCTGGCGCGCAGCAGTCCCTTCTGGCCGACCAGATCAAGGACGCGCTGGGTGTGGGTGTCGGAATGCATGCCGTAGTATGTTCCGTTATTTCGTCGAATGCAAATTTATGGAGATAAATAGGAACAATGGTTGCCCGCCGCCTGCTGACGCAAGCCGTAAATCGCCGCTTGATTTCGACCCGAATCCAGCAGACAATGGATTTGGAGTTGACCCACTTCGGTGGACGGGTACCGGTTTGATTTTCAAACCGTTTCGGGTGCTGTCTGTACATGCACGGCGGCGTCTTCGACAACATCAAACAGGGCTTCGTTGCTCCTTTCAAAGTTCAGGGGTGAGAGGTAACCCAGGCCGCTGTGACGGCGCCGGGGGTTGTACCAGCCTTCAATCCAGGTGAAGACGGCCATTCGGGCTTGAGCCTTGCTGCGGAAG
>JAGXRS010000087.1 GCA_018335615.1 Hydrogenophaga sp.
CAGCTGCGCGCCGAGTTCCAGGCCTTGCTGGGCGCGCGCGACCCCGCCAGTGTGGTGCACCACTGCGGCAGCGGCGTGAGCGCCATTCCCAACCTGCTGGGCATGGAGCTGGCCGGCCTGGGACGCACCACGCTGTACCCCGGCAGCTGGAGCGAATGGTGTAATACCCCGGGCATGGCGTGCGCACGCAGTCAAGAAGTGTCCGCCGTCGCCGATAAACAGACCAGCTGATCCGAGGCCATCAACGGTTCCACGACGGCGACCCCGGGCGCAACCCGACGAAACCTGTGTGATGTGTGAACCCTTCTGATCCGCTCTCCACCTCCGACCGGGAAAGTAAACGCTTCCAGTCCACCCTGCGCACCGTGGCGTCCCTGGTCGCCGGTTCGGCGACGCTGCTCACCCCGCTGGTGTACTGGACCACCTCCGATCTGCTGGAAGTGGGGGTCACGGCGCTCGTCGCCGTGGTGGGGTGGCTGAGCGTGTGGATGGTCGCCAGTGGGCGGGCCAGGCACACGCCGCTGTTGCTGGTGTTTTCCCTGCTCATCACCGCCAACCTGGCGGTGCTCGCCTACGGCTCGGTGCGCACCGCCGCGGGCTTTCTGTTCGTGGGCGCGGTCGCCGGGGCGGGCATCTTTCTGCAGCGGCGTGCCCTGATCGCCGCCGTGGCGTTCAGCGCCGGGTCGCTCGGTTTGCTCACCTGGGCTGAACTGCGGGGCTGGTTGCTCACACCCGACTTCTCGGTCGGGCTGAAGGTGTGGCTCACCCACAGTTTCACGCTCATGGTGGTGGGCGTGATTGTGTTCCACAGCCGCCAGCGCACGCAGATCGCGTACCAGGGCCAGCAGAACGAATACGCCCTGCGCAAGCGCACCGAACAGGAACGCGACCGCCACCTGGACCGTTTCGCGCGCATCTTCCGCACCTCTCCCAGCCCCATGATCGCCCAGTCGGCCCGCAACGGCCTCATCCTGGACGTCAACCCCGCGTTTGAGCGCTGCTATGGCTACACAAGCGACCAGGTGCTGGGACGGCAGGACGACTTTCTGTGGGCCGACCTCCCGCAGCGCGAGGGCTACCTGCAACAGCTGTTCGCCGAGCGCCGCATCGACCAATTCAACGTGCTGGGGCGTCGTGCCGACGGCAGCCTGTTCCAGGCGCTGATCTGCAGCGAAATGGGCAACGATCCGCAGGACAAGCTGATCATCACCACCGTCTCCGACATCAGCGAGCAGGCGCAAACGCTGGAACGGCTGCGCCGTTCCGAAGAACGCTTTGCGAAGGCTTTCAAGCTCAGCCCGCTGCACATGTCGATCACCCGGCTCTCGGACGGCACCTTTCTGGAGGTGAACCGGGCGACCGGTCTCCAAGGCCTGCCCAGCGAGGAGCGCATCGGCCGCTCATCGCTGGCCATCGGCAGCTGGCCCACGCCCGAGGCCCGCGCTGCCTTTGTGGCCCGGCTGCAGCAAGACGGTCGCGTGCACGGCCTGGAAACCCAGATGCGCCACAAGGATGGTTCGTTGATAGATGTGCGCCTGTGGGCCGAGCGCATTGAGATCGACAGCGAGCCCTGCATCCTCACCTGCAGCGTGAACATCACCCAGGAAAAGCGGCGCGAGGCCCAGCTGCTCACCGTGGCGCAAGGGGTGTCCGCGGAAACGGGGGCGGCGTTTTTCAGCGCCCTGGCCCAGCACCTCGCGGCCGCAACCGGGGCCGATCTGGTGCTCATCGGGGAAACCACGCCCCGCGCGCATGTCGCCACCCTGGCGCTCTGGCAAGACGGGCAGAGCCGGCAGAACTTCACGTTCGACGCCACCGGGGTGCCGTGCGGTGCGGCCCTGCAACAGCCGGGCATGCGCATCTGCGAACAGGGCCTGGCCGCTGCGTTCCCCCAAGCCCGGGTACTGACCGAAGCCGGTTTCGAGGCCTTCCTGAGCAAGGCCTTGCGCGACGGTGACGGCTCGCCGATCGGCGTGATCACCGCGCTCTGGAAGCGGCCCATGACCCTGGGCCCCGACACGCAGGCCCTGGTGTCCATCTTCGCCAGCCGCGCCAATGCCGAACTGGTGCGGCTGCGCCGGGACCGCGAGATCGCGCGCCTGAACGAAACCCTGGAGCAGCGGGTGCGCGAGCGCACCGCCGACCTGCAGAAGCTCAACGCCGAACTGGACTCCTTTGCCTATTCGGTCTCGCACGACCTGAAATCTCCCCTGCGGGCGATCGACGGCTTCACCCGCCTGCTGTCCGAACAGCTCGACGATCGCATGACGGGCGACGAGAAAGGGCTGATGAACCGGGTGCTGGCCTCGACCTCGCGCATGGCCGCGCTGATCGCCGATCTGCTCGCCCTGGCCCACGTCAGCCAGGGCCCCCTGGTGCGCACATCGGTCGACCTGAGTGCCATGGCGCACGAGATCCTGGACCAGGCGCTGGACAAGTGTCCGGGGCAGTCCCTGCAACGGCACATCGACCCGGGGATGGTGGTGCAGTGCGACCCGCGGCTGGCGCGCATCGCACTGGAGAACCTGCTGAACAACGCGCTGAAGTACACACGCCCGGTGGCCGACGCGGCGGTGTATTTCGGTCCGGTGACCCGAGGCGACGACACGCGCACCTGGCTGCGTGTCAGCGACAACGGCGTCGGCTTCAACATGGCCTACGCCGACCAGCTGTTCAAACCCTTTCAGCGCCTGCACATGCCGAGCGAATTCGAAGGCACGGGCATTGGGCTGGCAACGGTGCGTCGCATCATCGAACGCCACGGCGGGCTGATCGAAGCCGACGCCGTGGTGGGGGCAGGCGCGCGCTTTACCTTCACCTTCGGCGCCTGCGACTGAGGCGCTCACCGCGCGCCGGTCCGCAGCCGACGTGGCGCCTCCTTCTTGCAACCCGGATCAGTGGGCGTGGGCCAGCCCGCTCACCAGCGTGACGAGCGCAATGCCGGCCGCCAGCCAGGTCACCTGCGCCACGGTTTCACGCAGGCTCAGCCGTTTCTGCAACTGGGGAATCAAATCGGCCAGCGCCACGTAGACAAAACTGCTGGACGCGGCGACCAGGAAATACGGCAGGAAGTCGTCGAAGCTGGACAGCAGGAAATAGCCCAGCACACCACCCAGGGCGGTGACCGTGCCCGCCAGCGACACCTTGATGAGGGCCGCGCGCTGGGTGCCCGACGTGGCGCGCAGCACCACCAGGTCGCCCATGTGGTGCGGTACCTCGTGGGCCAGCACCGCCAGTGCCGCCACCACGCCCAGCTGCATGTCCGCCAGGAAGGCCGAGGCGATGAGGATGCCATCGCCAAAAGCGTGCACGCTGTCCCCCGCCAGCACCGCCCAGCCACCCGAGCGCGGCGAGTCGGGCGCCTGCGGGTGCACATGACCGTGGTGGGCGTGACGGGCATGCGCGTCGTGACCATGCCCGTGGTCATGACCGCCCGCTTCGTCCCCGCCGTGGTGGTGTTCGTGCCCGTGGTGCCAGAGCTCGGCCTTGTCGAGCAGGAAGAAAAACACCAGCCCGCCCAGCAGCAGGGCGAACAGGTCGTGTGCACTGGCCTGGCTCTCGAACGCCTCGGGCAGCAGGTGCATGAAGGCCGTGGCCATGAGGGCACCGGCCGCCAGGCTCAGCATGTGCTGGGTGTAGCGTGCCAGCATGGCAAAGCTCAGCAGGGCGGCCAGCCACACACTGCCCACACCGGCCGCAACGGTGCCCATCAGGATCGCGATCAAGGTCATGTATTCGAGGTCTCGGCACGCGGCGGGCGCACCATGCCGCTGGTGCCCGCCATGAAAA
>JAGXRS010000088.1 GCA_018335615.1 Hydrogenophaga sp.
GTGGCTCGCCGCGCTCGCCGACCCGCTCCTGGCCCAGTCCGCGATCGACCGGCTCCAGTCCGCCGCCTGGGAACTCGTCGTCGAGGGCGAGTCCTACCGACGCCGCCAAAAGCCCACCCTCACCGACCGCCCGACACCCGACCCGGCTGCCGAGGGGAAGGCACGTCGTTGACAACCATCATGCTGCCGATGATGCTCGCACTACGACCGGCAACCCGCCCGAGGTGGTCCCTAGCTCGTGGCAACCGGGTGGTCCCATCAGCGTGGCGAACGACAGTTGAGCAGCTTGATCGTGCGGCCGTTGGCGGTGACGTCGAACTGGAAGTCGAGCGCCCACACGTGGTTGATGTGTTCGGCGGTGCGCCGCTTGGGCGGGATCGACGACTCACCTGTCCGTCGGCGCTTGCGCCGCTTCTGGGGCACGCGGAGGCCTTCTTCGCGCCACAGCCGGTGGACCTTCTTGATGTTGCACACGTGCCCGGCCTTGGCGGCCTCGACGTGCGCACGCCGGTAGCCCCACCGCGGCCGTGCCGCCGAGAAGGCACGCAACCAGGCACGCAGCTCGGCGTCCGGGTCGATCTCGGCGGGCTGGTAGCGCTGGGTGGAGCGGGCCTGTCCGATGGCCCGGCACGCACGCCGCTCCGAGAGCCCCAGACGGTCCTGGAGCATCTCGACCGCGGCGCGTCGGCGTGCCGGGCTCAGAAGTTTCCCCGTGCCACTTCCCGCATCGCGTCAAGATCGAGCGCCTGGTCGGCCACGATCCGCTTGAGCCGGGCGTTCTGTTTCTCGAGCTCCTTGAGCCGCTTGGCGTCGTCGGCCTTCATCCCGCCGTACTGGTTGCGCCACCGGTGATAGGTCTGCTCGGAGATCTCTAGCTGCTTGGCCACCTGCGGGATCGTGGCCCCTTCGGCGAGCAGCTTCTCGGCCTCGCGCAGCTTGCGGATGATCTGCTCGGGGGTGTGACGTCGTCGAGCCATGTGTCGGTCCTCCAGCCCGCTGTTCGGGCGTCAGACTCTCACATCAACTGGACCAGTTCACCGGGGGCAGGCCACAGTGACATTCGCATCCAGCGGCACGACTCGGTTGTCGCTGACCACGTCGTCGGGACGCTTGTGACGCTGTATGACGACGCGCTGAGCTAGCCGGCCCGGTCTCGGTCTAATCTACTGATTCTGCTTCAGATCCGCAGGGTACCCGCTGCCCGCGTTCAGATCCCCGCCTGTGGCGCGCAATCCCGCCAACTACCCTGGCAGTGACATTAACCCAGACCAGGAGGACCAACGGGGATAGGGCTACGAGCAGCTGCACGGCTTCTTCGATAGGGACGCCGCCCACATGTGCAAGACCCACGGGAGGGATAGCCGTGACAATCGTCATGCTTTCACCTTTGCTGCCAAGGCATCACATACCGCTCGAGAAGTCCTAGGAGCCCATACGCCATCATGCCAACGGCCGAAGCAGCGACCAGCCCGGCGACCGAGAGACTCATGGACAGAATCTGCCAAGAACGCCAGATGAGATGACCGAGTCCTTCGCTCGCCACGAGGAACTCGACGGCAACGGTGCCCAACAGTGCGAGGCCAAGCGAGACCCGAATACCACCGAAGATGACAGGCAATGCAGCTGGCAGCGTCACGCGCATGTACAGGTCCCAGGTGCCCGTATTGAAACTCTTCGCAACACTCGGGTAGATCGGATCGATATTCCGAACGGCAGCAGCGGACGTGATGACCATCGTGAAGAAGGGCCCAAGAGCGATCATCACGATGTTGGACTGTTCGTTGAGTCCCAGAAAGATCAGCACGAGCGGAAACATGGCGATCCGCGGCACCATGTAGAAGACGGAAATTAGGGGCTGGATAAGCACTCGAGCCCAGCGAAAAAGCCCGATCGTCAACCCAAGCACAATGCCTGGCACAGTACCCAGGATCATTCCAACGGCGAACCGGACAACCGTGTAGGTGAGCGCCCGACTCAGTTGTCCGTTGGCAGCCAATTCCACCAGCGTTGCCGCCACCGACGATGGGGGCGCCAGTATCCGTGCGTCCACGACACCCGTCCGGGAAAGAACCTCCCAGAGGAGCAGAAAGCCCATAACGCTCAGCGTGGACACCACTAATTCTCGGGACCGGACATTCATGGACGCACCTTCGTGGAACCACCGCGGCATCAGGGCTTCGAACTCTGAGGGAGTGCTTCACGGATCCGCAATGCGTCTATCTCGCTCTTGAGAAACTCCCAGAGATGACCGCGCAGCCGGAGGAAGCTCTCGTCCGACTGCAGTTCGAACACGCGCCGAGGCCGCGCAAGATCGATCGGTATGTCCTCGACAATGCGACCGGGCCGGCTGGACATTACGAGGATCCTGTCCCCGAGCACGATCGCCTCATCCAGGCTGTGGGTAACGAACACGACCGTTTTGCGGTGCTCTTCCCACAACCTCAGCAAGTCATCCTGGACAATCAACTTCGTATATTCGTCCAGGTTCGCCATGGGCTCGTCCATCAATAGGAGCTCTGGATCGTTCGCGAACGCGCGGGCGATGTTAACTCGCTGCTTCATGCCGCCTGACAGGGACCTTGGGTAGGCATCGGCGAAGCGTCCTAGATCCAAGGTTTCGAGATACCCCCTGGCAATCTCTTGCCGTTCCTTCTTGGGGATCCCGCGCACCGTGAGTCCATACGCAGCATTGTTGAGGACCGTCATCCAAGGGAAGACGCCCTGCTCTTGGAACACCATCGACCGCAAGGGACGTTCGGACGCGGGGAATGCGAAGTCGACGCTACCGTCCGACTGCGACTCTAGGCCAGCCAGGATCTTGAGCAGCGTGGACTTTCCGCACCCGCTCGGGCCAACTACGCAGACAAATTGGCCGGGCTGGATGCCGAGGTCGATGTTGGACAAGGCGACGATCTCCCGCCGCCCAGGCACACCGTAGGTCTTCGACAGGCCGGACAACGTCACGCACGGGTGCAAGGCATTGGCCTCCACGGGAGCGATCGGCTTGTCCTCCGTCCCGCCGCCGCTGTTGACTCCTGCCGCGTCCGGAGAGCGTAGGTTCATGTTGACTCCTGAGGCCGTGCCCGCGCTGCGACGCCCTCCTCGACCATGTCCGCAACCTCGATCTCCCCCTGCAGGAGTCCAGCATCGAGCCAGAAGGACTGCACTTCGGCGAGCGCCTGGACGTCCACCTCGCCTTCGGGCGGGCTATACGGTACGGGCCCCATCCCTTCAATCACCTCCGTAGGCAATCCGGTCGAGTCCGCCGCAATTGTGAGCAGCTCCTCCGTCCAGTCCCCTTCGGACTCAGCGACGTCCTGCGCTGCACGAAGGAGGGCGTTTGTGAAGGCCAGAACCACGTTCTCCTTGGCCGCCATGTCAGGTGAGGCCACGAGCAGGGTCTCCTGGTACCCGGGAATGACGTCTGCGTAGCTGAGCCACCGTGTCCCCGTCCCTGCACTCTCGATCTGGGTCGCCACGGGCTCCACCATTCCCGCGACCTCTACCACGTCGTTCGCCAGGAGCTGCTGCCAGTCAGCAGGCGTGCGACCCCGGTAGGACAGTGTCACATCCCCTTCGGTAAGCCCAGCCGCTTCTAGCGCCTTGCGCACCAGGAAGTCGATGGGACTACCCTCCGCCGCCGCGTCGATGGAGATGCCTTCGAGGTCGGATGGATCTTCCAGCTGCTGCTCGTCCCAGACATCTCGCCGGACGACGAGTACCGAGGGGTCCAGCCACCCTTCACGAGCCTCACTGACTGCCGCGAGAAGCCGTACATCGAAGCCTTCGGCGAACTGGCTGAAGATTGCGGGCCCGGTCACGGCCGTCGCGAAGTCGATGTCGCCGCGCGCGATCAACGGAATCTGCGTATTGGCGGAACCCTGGTACTCGATGACCTTTACGGAAAGGTTGTTGTCCGCGAAGTAGCCCTTCTCCTGCGCCACGAAGAAGGGCAAGTAGGAGATGAGTGCCGGGTTGAGAGCCAGTGTCACCTCCGTCTCCTCGTCGAGGCGATGGCTCGTTGTCTGGACTTCTCCCTCGTCAGCGTCGGAGGGAGCGTCGGTCCCGGCATCCCCGTCGGTTGCGTCGGG
>JAGXRS010000089.1 GCA_018335615.1 Hydrogenophaga sp.
CCCGTCACGGCGGGGGCCATTTCATCGACCGCTACGTGTTCCCCCGCGGTGAGCTGCCGCACATCGGCACCGTGCTCACTCGGCTGCAGGAGGGTGGGCTGGAAGCCTTCGACGTTGAAAACCTGCGTCGCCACTACATGCGCACCACGCAGCTGTGGAGCGAGGCGTTCGAGGCCAACCGCGAACGCATCCGCCCCCTGGTGGACGAGAAACGCTGGCGCATCTGGCGCATCTACCTGGCTGGATGTGCCTGGGCTTTTGACCGGGACGAGGTGGCCATTTACCAGGTGCTGTGCCGCCCGGCCGGGCAGCGCGCGCAGGACCTGCCCTGGTCCCGCGACTGGATCTACCGGCGCTGAGGTGGTGGGCGCGCCGTAAGATGCCGTTCATGACAAGCCCCACCCGTTTCTGGTCCGACCTCAGCACCGCCGACTTCCACAGGCTGGACTGCAACCGCACGATTGCCGTGTTGCCAGTGGCGGCCATTGAGCAGCACGGGCCGCACCTGCCGCTGTCGGTGGATACCGACATTGCCAACGGCGTGGTGGCCGCGGCACTGCCGCACCTGCCGCCCGACCTGCCAGCGCTGTTCCTGCCGACGCAGGCGATCGGCTTCTCGCCCGAGCACGCGCGCTTTGCCGGCACGCTCACGTTCAAGGCCGAGACCGTGCTGCGTCTGTGGACGGAGATCGGCGAGTGCGTGGCGTCCAGCGGCGTGAAGAAGCTGGTGCTGTTCAATGCGCACGGTGGCCAGGTGGGGTTGATGGACCTGGTGGCCCGCGACCTGCGCGCCCGCTTGGGGCTGTTGGTCTACAGCATCAACTGGTTCAACCTGCCGCTGACCGGGCCGGCGGGAGAAGACGTGAACGCCCTGTTCAACGCTGATGAACACCGCTTCGGCATCCATGCGGGCGAGATCGAAACCTCGATCATGCTGGCGCTCGCGCCCCACCGCGTGCGCATGTCGCAGGCCGAGTATTTCCGCTCCACCTCGCAAGACCGCGCGCAGCGCTTTGCCCTGCTGGGCAACGGGCGCAGCGCCAAGCTGGGCTGGCAGATGCAGGACTACAACGCCAACGGCGCGGTGGGCAACGCCGCCGCGGCCACGGCCGAAAAGGGCCACGCGGTGCTTGACGCCGCCGGCCTCGCTTTGGCGCAAGCCCTGATGGAAATCGACCAGCTGCCGTCCGACACCCTGAGCGACCGAACCGCTTTCAGCTGAACAGCGCGCAAGGGAGTCCGTGTTCCGCGGGAGCGCGCTTCACATCAAGGGCACCCGTGGAACCGCTTCCGATGGGCCGCAGGGTGCGTCCTCCCAAGGGGGCTGAGGGTTGCGGCTCCCGACCTGCCTGCGCAGGTTGGGACGAACCCGACGCGTCCCTGCCTCTGGCATGGACACCGAGCCGCGTCTGCAGCGCAGGGGGGTTACGCGTACGTCACCCAGTCCGCCTGATCCGGGTGGTCCAGGTGCGGCAGGGTGTTGTAGGTCAGCAGCGTGTGGCGCCGGGGATTGAACTGGAACTCTGTTACCGCGCTGTTGCGGATGCGCATGTTCAGTTCGATGGTGCGCTCCGGGCTTAAGCCCAGCACATGGCCCACCGCCGTGGCGATGGGCCCGCCGCTGGAGACGATGAGTGCCGTGCCGCCGGGGTGCTGCGTGCGCACATGGTCCAGCGCGCTGGTGACGCCATGCACAAAATCGGCGTAGCTGGGCATGCCCTTCGGGCTCACCGTGCCGGCCATCCATTGGGCCAGGCCGTCGCGCAGCAGGCGGAAATGGTGGCGGTACAGCTCGGGCGTGTCCGGCTTGAGCAGCGGGTGCGGATGCACCGTGCGAATCACCGCCAGGCTGTCGTACTCGTTCAGGCCGGGCCATGTCAGCGGCGACATCTCGGTGCCGAGCCCTTCGGCAATACCAGCCCAGGTCTGCTGCTGACGGCGCAGCGTGCCGGTGAGCACGGCGTCAAAGCGCACACTGCGCTCGGCCCAGTACGCGCCCAGGCGCCGACTCTGGCGCTGTCCCAGCGCGCTGAGCTGGTCGTAGTCGTCCGCGCCAAACGAGGCCTGGCCATGGCGCACAAGGTAAAGGGTTCCCATGAGCGGCATTCTGTCGCGCCGGCGCCGGCGCGCTTTGTCTCCGCAGCGACTGGGCATGACCGCCTGTGTCGCGTGGGACGCCGGGCGGAAGTGCGTTTGTCGGGTCGGGGCAACGGGGTGGAGAAGTGCGGCGGTATTCGGTTCTAATTCGCGGCCACCACGGCGACGACGTCCTCTTCCATCGGTTGTTCATTATCGAGTTCCACCCTTCACATGCCCTTTGACTTGCTGACCCTCCTGGCTGTGAGACTCGGGCTGGATGTGCTGATCGTGCTGGCTTTCTGGGCCCTGATGCGCCGCTACCCCGGCATTGGCGGGCCAGGGTGGTGGGCCGCGTCGGCGGTACTGTCCATTGTGGGTTCACTCGGTCTGTGGATGAGGTCCGGGTCGCCAGACCTCTTCTCCATCAGCGTGGCCAACACCGCGCTGTGTGCCAGCCTGGCCTTTGCCTGGCTGGGCCTGCGCAGCTACCTGGGGCTGGCCAAACCCTTGCGCTGGGTGCTCGGCGGCGTGTTGGCGCTGCTGTGCGTCAACATCGTCCTGCTCCATGTGTGGGATTCGGTCACGGCGCGGCAAGTGCTCTTTGCGGTCACCGCCATCGGGGTGGCCTTGCTGGCCCTGCGCGATCTGAGATGCCAGGACCCGTGCCGCCGGGTGCCCGAGCTGCAGGCTCTGCGGTGGGTGCTGCTGGTGGAGGTGGCCGCGCTCAGCCTGCTGACCCTGGCGATCCCTGTTCTGGCGAACCGGGGCGGCGCCCCATCGTTGCCCCTGCTCGCGCCGCCCTTTCTGTTTTTCTTTCTCATCACCAAGCTGTGGCGCATGGTGCTGTTTTCTGCGCTGGTCTCGCTGCGCCTGCGCCAGGAAGGCGACCGCGCTCGTCAGAGCCTGCAGACCCGCGAGGCCGATTCCCGAGCCCTGATCGAGAACCTGAGCGCCGGGGTGATGGTGTTTCGCCCGGACCAGACGCTGTCCAGCGTGAACGCTGTGGCCCGCCGCTTCCTGGGCTGGAACGAGGGCGGCGCGAACCCCGCGCTGCCCGAGCCCACCATCCCGGGCTGGGCGTTGCTGCGCGAAGATGGCCAGCCCATGCGGCGCCATGAAATGCCGTTCGAACGCGTGCTGACCACCGGGCAGCCGGTGCGCGATGTGGTGCTGGGCATGCCCGTGGGCCGCAGTGGCGAGGTGCACTGGGCGCTGTGCAACGCCTATCCCGAGAATGACGCGAACGGGGGCTTGCGCCATGTGGTGCTGACCTTCGTGGACATTTCTTCCTTGCGACAGGCCCAAGCGCAGCAGAAAGCGCTGGAGAGCCAGCTGGCGCAGTCGCAGAAGATGGAAGCGCTGGGCACCCTGGCCGGCGGCGTGGCGCACGACTTCAACAACATCCTGGCCGCCATCCTGGGCAACGCCGACCTGGCCCGCCAGGACCTGCCGCCCGACGCGCCGGCCTGCGAGAGCCTG
>JAGXRS010000090.1 GCA_018335615.1 Hydrogenophaga sp.
TTGGGGCCCGAAGGCCCGAGGCGGCGCACCGGCGGGCGCAAAACCCGCCGTTTTTGTCGCTGTCTGGCGACAGCCCGTGCCTGTGTCGATAAAAAGACGTTGAATTTCAACGGCTTTCGCCTGTCACGAATCAGCGACAGCCTCGCCTCCAGCGCCTGTCACGCCGTCGCTCTTGAACAGGCCGGGCGTCAGCGCGTGCTTCTGCAACAGGCGGTAGAACTCGGTGCGGTTGCGCTGCGCCAGGCGCGCGGCGTCGGCCACGTGGCCGTCGGTCATCTTCAGCAGGTCCACCAGGTAGGCGCGCTCGAAGCGCTGCTTGGCCTCGGTGAAGCTGAGCACCTCCACCGAGGGCGTGCGCAGGGCGCGCTGCACCAGCGCCAGCGACACCAGCGGCGTGGTGGACAGGGCGCACACCTGCTCCACCACGTTGTAGAGCTGGCGCACATTGCCCGGCCAGGCGGCCATGGTCAGTGCCTTCAGGGCCTCGGGCGCGAAGCCCGAGCTGCGCTTGCCGTACTTGGCCGCCAGCTTCGACAGGAAGTGGTTGGCCAGCAGGGCGATGTCTTCGCGCCGCTCGGCCAGCGTCGGCAGCGTGAGCGTGACCACGTTGAGCCGGTAGTACAGGTCCTCGCGGAACTGCGCGCTGGCCATGGCGGCTTCCAGGTTGCGGTGGGTGGCCGAGATGATGCGCACGTCCACCGGCACCGACTGGCTCGAACCCAGCGGGCGCACCGCGCGTTCCTGCAGCACGCGCAGCAGCTTCACCTGCAGCGCGGGCGGCATGTCGCCGATCTCGTCGAGCAGCAGGGTGCCGCCGTCGGCCGCCTGGAACAGGCCCTTGTGGTTCGCCACCGCGTCGGTGAAGGCGCCTTTCACATGGCCGAACAGCTCGGATTCGAGCAGCGCCTCGGGAATGGCGCCGCAGTTCACGGCGATGAAAGGCTTGGCCGCGCGTGGGCTGGCGCGGTGGATGGCGCGGGCCAGCAGTTCCTTGCCGGCCCCGCTGTCGCCGCGCAGCAGCACACTGGCGTCGGACTGGGCCACCAGCCGCGCCTCGGCCAGCAGGTCGGCCATGCGGTTGGAGCGGCTCACGATCTCGCTGCGCCAGGCCTCATCGGCCTGCGGGCTGGCGCTGGCCGGGGCGCCCAGGGCCAATGCCTGGGCGATCTTCTCCAGCAGCTCTTTGGCGTCGTAGGGCTTGGTGAGGTAGGTGAAGACGCCGCGCGAGGTGGCCTCCACCGCGTCCGGAATGGTGCCGTGTGCGGTGAGCAAGATCACCGGCAGCGAGGGGTGGCGCGCGCGGATCTCGTCGAACAGCGCCAGGCCGTCTTTGCCCGGCAGGCGCACGTCGGACAACACCAGCTGGGGCCGCTCCATGTCGAGCTGGCTGAGCGCGGCCTCGGCTGAACCCACCGAGGTGACCTGGTAGCCCGCCGAACCCAGGCGCATGGCCAGCAGGCGCAGCATGTCGGCGTCGTCGTCCACCACCAGCAGGCGGGCGCGTGGCGCGGCGGTCGGGGTGGCGGTGCTGTTCATGGGGATACCGGCGGGCGCGGGCTGCGCAGACCAGGGGCGTTGCCGGGGCGGGTGAGGCTGCGTTCAATGGCGCGCATGGCTTCCAGGCGTTCGGTCAGTTGCTCGATGCGCCGCTGCTGTTCTCGCAGCTGCTGGTTCTGGCGCTCCACCGTGTCCTCCAGGCGTCGGCGGTCGATCAGCCGGGTCGCCAGCAGCCGGGCCAGGGGCTTGAAGGGTGTGGCGGCGGTGCCGTTCTGGGCGATAACCCGCTGAAACAGACCCAGTGCGCGCGCCGTGTCCACCGGCTGCTGGCTCTTGCTGAGCGCCAATCCCAGCTGCATCTGCCCCATGAGCTGCTGGCCCGGCTCACCCAGCGAGGTGATTTCGCTGGTCAGTTCGGCTGGGGAGAGGCCGTGCAGCCGCTCGGCGTAGCCCAGCAGGAAGTTGATGGCCCAGGCGTGGGCGGGGTCGATGTCGGCCATCGGCGCGCAGGCCGCTGCAGGCGTTGCGCCGGCTTGGGCGGTGGGCGCGTCAACGACTGACGTCGACGCGTTGGCCGCGCCTGCCAGGGTGGCCGCCGCGCCGCACACCAGTGCTGTGTTCGGGCTCGGCAGTGTGGGTGGGGCGGGTGACGACGGCGGTGACGAGGCCGGTGAAGCGAGCGGCGAGCCAGGTGGTGGCGGGGACGTGGCGCAAGCCCCCAGGCCCAGGGCCAGGGCCAGCACGGCGAGGTGGCGCACCAGGCCGGCGGGGCGTGAAAGACGGTCAGGACGCATGGGGTAGTTCGATGCGGAAATGGGCGCCGGTGGCGGCGGGCAGCAGCTGGATGCGTCCGCCGTGGGCCACAATGTACTCGTGCACGATGGACAGGCCGATGCCGGTGCCGCGCGCCGCGCCTTCGGGCTGGCACTCGCCGCGGTAGAAGGGCTCGAAGATGCGCTCGCGGTCGGCCTCGGCCACGCCAGGGCCTTCGTCGGTGATGTCGATGCACGCCCAGCCCGGCGCCTCGCTCAGCGCCAGCCGGACCGTGCCGCCCGGCGGTGAGAAGCGGATCGCGTTGATCAGCAGGTTGCCCAGGGCAGAGGCCATCAGTTCGCGGTCCACCGGCAGCAACAGCGGCCGGCCCTCGGCCCGCACCGAGAGGCCGCTGGATTGCCAGTGCAGCCGCTGGGCCTCGATCTGTTCTTCCAGCAGCAACAGCAGGTCGGTGCGCTCGCGCTTGAGCTGGCGCGCCTGGAAGGCCGCCGCGTTGAAGCGCAGCAGCCCTTCGATCTGGCGCTGCAGCAGCTGGGTGTTGTGCCGCAGGATGCCCACCACCTCGGCCTGGCTCGGGTTGAGCGGCCCGGCCACGCCGTCGCCCAGCACCGCCACGCCTTCGTGCAGCGAGGCCAGCGGCGTTTTCAACTCGTGCGAGATGTGGCGCAGGAAACGTGCCTTGTCGGCATCCAGCTCGGTCAGGCGCAGGCGCAGCCATTCCAGCTGCTGGCTCACCCGGCGCACGTCCGACGGGCCCTGGATGTCCACCGGCAG
>JAGXRS010000091.1 GCA_018335615.1 Hydrogenophaga sp.
GCGCGGCGGCCATGCCCTTTCTCAACCAGGCCTCCACCGTCTTCTGATCGCCCCGACGCCCGGCCACCTCGGCCATGCCCAGGTAGCCGGCGGCCGACTGCGGATCGCGTGCCACGGCGGCCTGGAAGTGCTGTTCAGCGGCCGGCAGGTTGCCCGCGCGCAAAGCGCTCAGCGCGGCATCCAGCTGGGGCTGCGCGGCGCTGGCCGCAGGGGACCCGGCGGGCTCGATCGGTACCGACTGGGCTTCAGCACCGGCCGGCGGCAGACCCAGCAACAGGGCAACCGCGCCCGCAACCAGCGTGTGGTGAATCATTGGAAACCTCCCGTGAGCGAAAAAGTATAGGCCTGGGGGTTGCCGTGCAGCCTGTCCGTCACACCCTGTTTCCTCTTGGGCTGCCGGTATCATCGAGCGCTTTGCGCCTGCGCTCCGATTGCTCCCATGTCCTCCGGCCTGAACCTCGCCCAGCTTGAAGCCGTGAACCACCTCGGCGGCCCCTGCCTGGTGCTGGCCGGGGCAGGCTCGGGCAAAACGCGGGTGATCACGCACAAGATCGGCCGCCTCATCAACGCCGGCCTGGCGGCCGACCGCATCGCCGCCATCACCTTCACGAACAAGGCCGCCAGCGAAATGCGCGAGCGCGCCAAGCAGCTGGTGGGCCGTGAAGCCAAGAAGGTGCTGATCTGCACCTTCCATGCGCTGGGCGTGCGCCTGCTGCGCGACGACGGCGCGGCGCTGGGCCTGAAAAAGCAGTTCAGCATCCTCGACACGGACGACATCACCAGCCTGCTCAAGGACTGCGGCGGCACCACCGACACGGCCGCCGCCCGCCAGTGGCAATGGACCATCAGCGCCTGGAAGAGCGCGGGCCTGAACGCCGAACAGGCCATGGCCGCGGCGAAGGACGAAGACGAACGCGTGGCCGCGGCCATCATGGAGCGCTACCAGGAACGCCTGACGGCCTTCCAGAGCGTGGACTTCGACGACCTCATCACCCTGCCGCTGAAGCTGCTGGCCGAGCACGACGAGGTGCGCGAGCGCTGGCAGAAAAAGATGGGCCATGTGCTGGTGGACGAGTACCAGGACACCAACGCCACGCAGTACGAGCTGCTCAAGCTGCTGGTGGGCGAGCGCGCCCGCTTCACCGCCGTGGGCGACGACGACCAAAGCATTTACGGCTGGCGCGGCGCCACGCTGGACAACCTGAAGAAGCTGCCGCAGGACTACCCGGAACTGAAGGTCATCAAGCTGGAGCAGAACTACCGCTCCACCAGCGGCATCCTGCGCGCGGCCAACAACGTCATCGGCCCCAATCCCAAACTGTTTCCCAAGACACTGTGGAGCGACCTGGGCGAAGGCGAGCCGGTGCGCGTGGTGGAAGCCGACAACGAAGACCACGAGGCCGAGCGCGCGGTGGCGCGCATCCTGAGCCTGCAGGCGTCTTCACCGCACCGCGAGTGGCGCGACTTCGCCATCCTCTACCGCGCCAACCACATGGCCCGCTCGTTCGAGCAGTCGCTGCGCCGCGCCAACATTCCCTACAAGGTGTCGGGCGGCCAGAGTTTCTTCGACCGCGCCGAGATCCGCGACCTGTGCGCCTGGCTGCGCCTGCTGGTCAACAACGACGACGACCCGGCGTTTCTGCGCTCGGCCACCACGCCCAAGCGCGGCATCGGCCACACCACGCTGCAGGGGCTGGGCAACTTCGCCACGCAGTACAAGCTGAGCCTGTTCGAGGCGCTGTTCTCCAACTCGCTCGCCGCCGCCCTCCCCGCGCGCGCCGTGGCCACGCTGCACGAGTTCGGCCGCGCCGTGAACGAACTCGAGTACCGCGCCAAACACACGGTGGGCCATGAAGCCGCTCGCGCCTTCCTCACCGAGTGGCTGAAAGACATCGACTACGAAAAGCACCTGTACGAGAGCGAAGACAACGAAAAAGTGGCCGCCGCCCGCTGGACCAACGTGATGGACTTTTGCGACTGGGTGGCCAAGCGCTGCGGCGGCGAGGTGGAAGACGATGGCGGCACGCCCGTGGAGAGCGAGCGCAAGACGCTGATGGAAGTGGTGCAGACGATTGCCCTGCTCTCCACCCTGAGCGAACGCGAACAGGACCAGGACGTGGTCACCCTCTCCACCCTGCACGCCTCCAAGGGCCTGGAATGGCCGCATGTGCTGCTGGTGGGCGTGAACGAGGGCCTGCTGCCCTTCAAGATGGAAGAGGAACCCGGCCAGAGCGACGCCGCCGCCGAGAGCATGGAGCAGCGCCTGCAGGAAGAGCGCCGCCTCATGTACGTGGGCATCACCCGCGCCCAGCGCACCCTGGCGGTGAGCTGGCTCAAGCGCCGCAAGAAGGGCCGCGAAAGCGTGCCCGGCATCCCCAGCCGCTTCATCAAGGAAATGGCCTTGGACCAGAACACCGTGAAAGAAGACCCGCGCGAGAAGCTGCGTGCGCTGCGCGCCGAGTTCGCGAAACGGGCCACCGACCAGGCCGCCGCGAAGGCGGCGTCGGCGCCATGAGCCCACGCGCCACCTCACGACGGGCCCCACCCGCGCCCGGCCCGCAGCGCTCGCACGGCCGGCGCGCATGGGCTGCATCGCTGGCACTGGCGATGGTCTCTTCTCTTCTGGCACCCGAGCGGGTGGCACTGGCGCAATCCACCGCACCGCCTCTGGCCTCAGCGCCCGGTATGCCCAACTGCACCGCCCCCGCCGATCTGGTACCAGCGCAACTCTACGGCCGCTGGCAGCTCAACACCTGGCCTCAATCCGTCCCGACACCTGCGTCGGGCGTGGCCAGCGGCACCATTACTTTCGAGCGCCACCCCGAATTCCCCGACAGCGTGCGCGGGCGCCTGCAACGCCAGGCCAATGACCAAGCGATTGAGGCCCTTGTGTCGGGCGATGTGATCAGCGGTGAATTCAACCTCGACGAATCGGCCGATGGCCAGCGCATCGACGCCGTCTGGACCGGTGACGTCACCCCAGCCGGCTGCGGCAGGGAAATCCGCGGCGTGCGCCTGCCGGCGCAGGACCAGGCCGGCGAGCCGATGAATTTCGTGCTGACGAAGGTACCGGGCTGGGATTGACGGGGCCGGG
>JAGXRS010000092.1 GCA_018335615.1 Hydrogenophaga sp.
CTGGTCCGTTACCTGGAAATCGAGCTTGCCGCACCGCATGGCGAAGGCAAGCGTCTGGTGCCGATCACCTTTGCCCGGATCAAGTCGGACCGCGTGAACGTCCGCTCGATCTTTGGCCCGCATTTCGCAGGCGTTCCGCAACATGCCTCACCGCGACAGGTCACCCTGCTCGAGGAAGACAAGATCAGCGGCTATTACGGCGGCGGCACACTCTATGCCAGCACCGCGCGGCAAGAGCCACTGCTGGGATAAGAAGGAGCCAAGACCATGAGCCACGACGATTTTGCCGTTGAACCCGTAAGGGGCCTGCCCGAAACCCCGCCCGAGGGCGAGCGTATCCTCTGGCAGGGAGCGCCCGATTGGTGGCGGTTGAGCGTCGAGGCGCTCAGCCTGCCATGGGTGGCAGGCTATTTCGTCGTGCTCGCGGTCTGGCGGTTCGTAACGATGATGGATCAGATGCCACTTGTCACAGCCATCGCGGCCGCCCTGCCGCTGGTGATCATGGGGATCGTGGTCTGCCTTATGCTGATGCTCGTCGGCTATATTCAGGCCCGCGCCACGGTCTACACGATCACCAACCGCCGAGTGGCCATGCGCATCGGCGCGGCGCTCACGGTCACGCTCAACCTGCCCTATACGCAGGTCGGGCGCGCCGATCTCAAACTGACCAAGGGCGGAACCGGCACCATCGTGCTCGACCTCATGGGCGACACGCGCCTCAGCTACCTTGTGTGCTGGCCGCATGTGCGCCCTTGGGTCATGCGCCGCACCCAGCCCGCGCTGCGCTGCATCCCAGAGGCGGCCAAGGTCGCGCATCTTCTGGCCGAGGCGGCAGAGACCCGCGTCGCCACACCCAAAATCACCCGCAGCGCCCCGCAGCACGCCCTCGCGGCAGAATGAACAGGAGCGGATAAGATGACCGATACAAGCGCCCCCCGTTACAAGGCCCCAGCAGACCGCGAACTTGTGCCGCGCGTGATGATCCGTGCGATGCTGGGTCTGGTGCTGGCGGTGCTTGCGCTGGTCACTTATGCGCGCCTCACCGATGCTCCGCTGGTTGCCACCCCGCCGAATAGCGAAATCGTGCTGGAGCGCCACGTGTTCCTCAGCGGCGATATGAGCGGTGCCGCCAAGGTTCTCGATGCCAATGGCGCACTGATCGCCACGCTCTCGCCCGAAGAGGGTGGCTTTATCGCCGGCGTATCGCGCGTTCTCGACCGCGAGCGCGCCAAGCATGGCGTGCCCCTCACCGGCCCTGTCACCATCATCGCCCGCAAGGATGGCCGCCTCTCGGTCTACGACCCCTCGACCGGATGGGGTGCCGATCTGATGGGCTTTGGCCAGACCAATTCGATGGCTTTCACCAAACTTTTGACCCGCTAGGAAAGGATCACCACAATGGGACTTCTGACACGCGAAGTTGAACGCGCCCCCTGCACGGTCGAAATCAGCCACTGTTTCGATAGCTTGCACGCGCATGTGCGTTTCAACAACGGCACCACCGTCTATCCCGGCGACAGCGTCAAGGTGCATGGCCCCGAGATCATGGCCCCCTACGGCATGGTCGTCAGTGAGGATCGCGAGGCCACCATCATCCGCGCCAGCGCGCTTGAGCGTCTCTGGACCCGCTGGACTGGCGATTTCGAAGTGATGGAACTCTGTGAATTCTCCTTCTCCGATGAGGTGACGCTATGAATATCGCCGTCAAACATTCCGCCGACGCCACCACCGTCGAAGAGGGTCTGGCCATTCAAGAGGCGAATGCCAAGTTCGACAGCAAAGCCGCCACAGAACTGGCAATGCAGAACACCCTGCTCACGCCGCGCTTTTACACCACCGATTTCGATGAGCTTGACGCGGTCGACGTCTCGTCCGTCCGCGAAGACTGGGACAAGCTGATTGATCAGATGGAGGCCGACCCCAACAAGGGCCATTTCAAGAAGAACGAAGACTGGGACCATGTCGATTGGGAGGGGATGGAGCCGAAGCTCAAGAAAGAATTTATCGACTTTCTCGTCTCCTCCTGCACCGCCGAATTCTCGGGATGCGTGCTCTACAAGGAAATGAAGCGGCGCGGCAACAACAAGGACATCACCCAGCTCTTTCAACTGATGGCGCGCGACGAGGCGCGGCATGCCGGGTTCATCAATGACGCGCTGCGCGAAGCGGGCGTGGCCGTGAACCTCGGGTTTCTCACCCAGCAAAAGAAATACACCTATTTCCGGCCCAAGTTCATCTATTACGCCACTTACCTCAGCGAAAAGATCGGCTATGCCCGCTATATCACGATCTTCCGGCATCTCGAGGCGCATCCCGAACACCGCTTCCACCCGATTTTCAAATGGTTTCAGGAATGGTGCAACGACGAGTTCAGCCATGGCGAGGCCTTTGCCCTGCTGATGAAAACCGACCCGAAACTGACCTCTGGCAAGAATGTGCTGTGGATCAAGTTCTTCCTGACGGCGGTTTATGCCACCATGTATGTGCGCGACCATCAGCGGCCAGCGTTTCATAACGCGCTTGGCGTTGATCCCGATTGGTATGCGCATGAGGTCTTCACAAAGACATCCGATATCAGCAAACAGATCTTCCCGATCACCCTCGATATCGAGCATCCGCGCTGGCAGACTGGGTTGGTGCGGCTGCAAAAGGCCAATGCCGATCTGGCAGTGGCCCGCACTCAAGGCGGCCTGGGCGGGCGCTTGCGGTCGCTGGGCGCACAGATGCGTGCGGCGGCGGCCTTTGTCGGGCTCTACACCATTCCGGCGAAAAAGCACGCCCTGCCTGCTTCGACCCGGATGGAACCGGCCTATTGACCCAAGTGGGGGGCCAGCCCCCCATGCCCCCCGAGGTATTTAAAGCCAGATGAAAGGACAGTCGTGACAAGCCCCTGGATCGCAGCGCTGATGGCGGTTTTTCTCTGGTGGTTCGCCACCGGGGCGATCCTCATTGTCGTGCGGCTCTGCGAACGGCGGGGGGCTGCGGCACGGCGGCGGGCGGTGCTAATGGCGCTGCCCGTACTCGCACTGGGTATCTGGGGCTACGAGACGACCTTGGGGCAAACCGGCACCGGCGCGGCCTGTGGGGCATTCCTCGCGGCATTGGCGATCTGGGGCTGGATCGAGCTCAGCTTTCTCACCGGGGCGATCACCGGACCCAACCAGCGCCCCTGCCCCGCGCATATCGTCGGGTGGGAG
>JAGXRS010000093.1 GCA_018335615.1 Hydrogenophaga sp.
GGCGACCAGGGCGTCGAGCACCTGCAGCGCCAGCGCGCCGGTGCCGGCACCGAACTCCCACACCGCGTCGGTGCCGGTGGCATCCAGGGCCTGCGCCACCTGGCGCGCCAGCGTGCGGCCGAACAGCGGCGTGAGTTCGGGCGCGGTCACGAAGTCGCTGCCCTGCCCGTTCACCCCGGGCGGCATCTGGCCGAATTTCGGCGTGTCGTTGGCGTAGTAGCCCAGGCCGGGCTCGTACAGGGCCAGGGCCATGAAGCGGTCGAACGGGAGCCAGCCCCCGGCCGCGTCGATGGCCTCGCGCACGCGCTCCAGCAGGGCGCTCGTTAAACTAGACGGTTCTTTTATCAGGGGGGTGCTCACCCCCGGATTGTCACCCAATGTCCTCCGCCACACCCCCTGCCGCCCGCGGCGCCCGCACCGTGCTCGTGACGGGCGCGGGCAAGCGCCTGGGCCGCGAGATCGCGCTCACGCTCGCGCGTGCCGGCTGGAACGTGGCCGTGCACCACCGCCATTCGCAGGACGACGCCCGCCAGACCGCCGCTGACTGCGACGCCCTCACCGGCCGCCCCGGCAGCGCTCGCACCTTCTTTGCCGACCTGGGCATTGAAGCCAGTGTGCGCAACCTGCTGCCCGCCGTGGTGGACGCGTTTGGCCAGGTGGATGCCGTTGTCAACAGCGCCTCCACCTTCGAGCACGACAGCGCGGCCAGCTTTGGCTTTGCCGCCATGGACACCCACCTGCGGGCCAACACCGGTGCTGCGGTGCTGCTGGCGCAGGCGCTGCATGCGCACATCGCAGCCGGTCCCGGGCGCAACGGCGCGGTGGTGAACCTGCTCGACCAGAAGCTCTGGAACATGAACCCGGACTTCTTCAGCTACACGCTGTCGAAGGCCGCGCTGGAAGCCGCCAACACCATGCTGGCCCTGGCCCTGGCGCCGCAGGTGCGCGTGGTGGGGGTGGCGCCGGGCCTCACGCTCACCAGCCACCTGCTGAGCGACGACAAATTCGCCGAGCTGCACCGCCAGTCGCCGCTGGGCCGCTCGTCCACCCCGCAGGACGTGGCCGCCACGGTGGCCTTTGCGCTGGACAACCGCTCCATCACCGGCACCACGCTGCTGGTGGACGGCGGCCAGCACCTGATGCGTTTCGAGCGCGATTTCTCGTTGATGTAGCTTGCCGATGGCACCCGTTGATGGCATTCGCCGATGCCGTTCGCTGAGGTCATCATCCGCCGATGCAATCCCCGCACCCCGTTCCCCGCCATGACCACACCCTACGCGCCGCAGGCCGGCACCCAGATCCTCGCCCTCACCGGGCTGCGTTTCGACGCCAACCTGGGCATCCTCGACCATGAGAAGACCGCGCCGCAGCCGATCCAGGTGGACGCCGAGCTGAACCAGGGCACCCAGCCCCTGCTGCCGCACGACGACGACATCAACCACGTGCTGGACTACCGCAAGGTGCGCCAGATCATCATCGACGAGTGCACCGCCGAGCACGTGAACCTGCTGGAGAGCCTGATCGGCAAGCTCACGCGACGCCTGATGCAGCTGCCGGGCGTGATCGGCGTGCGCGTGAAGATTGCCAAGCTGGAAATTTTTGAGGACTGCGAAGTCGCGATCCGCATGGAAAGCGGGCAATGGTGATATCAAGCGAAATTAGAGAAGTTACTGGAATTCAATAACATTCCTAACTTCAGTAGAATCAAGGCCATGAACCCCGTTCAAAACCCCTTTGCGCCCGGCGCCGGTACCCCGCCCCCTGAACTGGCGGGCCGGGAGACCTTGCGCGAGTCCCTGCGCATCGCCCTGGAGCGCGCGCGCATTGGCCGCCCGGCCAAGAGCGCCATGCTGGTCGGCCTGCGGGGAGTCGGCAAGACCGTGTTGCTGGACCGGGTTCGCGACGACGCGGAAATGGCCGGTATCCACACGGTGCGGCTGGAAGCGCCAGAGGGCCGATCGCTGCCCGCACTGCTCGCGCCACAGCTGAGACAGGCCCTGCTGCGGCTGAGCCAGACGGAGGCGGCCAAGGCTTTCGCCATCCGGGGACTGCGCGCCCTGGCTGGCTTTGCCGGGCGCCTGAAGCTGATCTACCACGACATCGAAGTGGGAATCGACTACGACGCCGAGCCCGGCCTGGCCGACAACGGCGACCTGGAACACGACCTGCAGGCCCTCGTGGAGCAAGTCGGCCTGGCGGCGAAAGCCGCCGGTACCGCCCTGGCCCTCTTCATTGACGAATTGCAGTACGTCGAGGAGGCCCAGTTGGCGGCTCTCATCACCGCGCTGCACCGCACCGCACAGCGGCAACTGCCCGTGATACTGGTGGGCGCCGGCCTGCCTCAACTGCGCGGCCAGCTGGGTAACGCCAAGTCCTACGCCGAGCGCCTGTTCGACTTTCCCATGATCGGCGCCCTGCCCCCGGATGCGGCGGCCCAGGCGATCGAAAAGCCGCTGCGGGACGAGGGGATCGAGATCACCCCGCCCGCGCTGCATGAGATTCTGCGGGTGAGCCAGGGCTACGCCTATTTCCTGCAGACCTGGGGCAGTCACACCTGGCTGGCGGCCGACACCAGTCCCATCGGCATTGAAGCGGTGCAAAAGGCCAGCATCACCGCCATTGCTGCGCTGGACGAGGGATTTTTCCGCGTGCGTTTTGACCGTTGCACGCCGAAGGAAAAAAAGTACCTGCGCGCGATGGCCGAACTGGGCGAAGGCCCTCACCGCTCGGGCGACATTGCCGCCTGTCTGGATGAAAAAGTGTCGTCGCTGGCCCCTACCCGCAGCTCGCTGATCACCAAGGGCATGGTCTGGAGCCCCACGCACGGCGACACGGCCTTCACTGTGCCCATGTTTGCCGCCTTTATGCAACGCATCGTGCCCGGCAACGCCTGGCGCTGAACGCGATCCACCCGAAAGACTTTCCTGTGACCATCGAACACGAAAACCACAAACTGGAAAAGCGCCTCTGCCGCGAAGTGGGCCGCGCCATCGTGGACTACAACATGATCGAGGAAGGCGACCGCGTGATGGTCTGCCTCTCGGGCGGCAAGGACAGCTACGGCATGCTCGACATCCTGCAGAAACTGCAGGCCCGCGCGCCCATCAGCTTCGAGCTGATCGTGGTCAACCTCGACCAGAAGCAGCCCGGTTTCCCCGAGGATGTGCTGCCGGCCTACCTGACGAAGCTGGGTGTGAAGTTCCACATCGAGAACCAGGACACGTACTCCATCGTCAAGCGCGTCATTCCCGAGGGCAAGACGCTGTGCAGCCTGTGCAGCCGCCTGCGCCGCGGCATCCTCTACCGCGTGGCGGATGAACTGGGCGCGACCAAGATCGCCCTGGGCCACCACCGCGACGACATCCTGCAGACGCTGCTGCTCAACATGTTCTTCGGCGCCAAGCTCAAGGGCATGCCGGCCAAGCTGGTGAGCGACGACGGCAAGCATGTGGTGATCCGCCCCATGGCCTACGTGGCCGAGAAGGACCTGACCCGCTGGGCCGAGGTGCGGCAGTTCCCCATCATTCCCTGCACGCTGTGCGGCAGCCAGGAAAACCTGCAGCGCAAGCAGGTCGGGCGCATGCTGAAAGACTGGGAGAAGCAGTTCCCTGGCCGCATCGAGAACATGTTCTCGGCGCTGCAGAACGTGGTGCCCAGCCACCTGATGGACACGAAACTGCACCCGTTCACCACCCTGCAGGCCACCGGATTGCCCTGTGAAGACGGCGACAAGGCCTTTGACGACGAGCCCGTGGCCGCGCCGGCCGTGGACCCGGCGCTGGCAGACGGGCCAGCGGAGGCGACCGAAGGGCACGCCGAAGCAGGGAAGGCCGAGGCGGGGAACACCGGCAAGGCCCGCACGGTCATACCGATCAGCATGGCGCACTGAGCGTCCCGAACCGAGGGGCGCAGGCGGCGCAGACCCGACAGGAGGCAGCATGTACCCGATCCATTTCGCGGCTCCCCGACCCAGCGCCTCGGTCGCCACCGGCTGGCGCTGCGCCCTGGCAGCGCTCGCCCTCGTGATGCTCAGTGGTTGCGCCAGCGTGTACCTGGTGGACAACCAGGTGCAGAGCTACGCCCGCTGGACCGATCCGGCAACCGCCCCACAAGAAGCGAGCGCCATCCCGCAGCCCCCACAGGTCTACCGCTTCGAACGCCTGCCCTCGCAGGGCGACGCCCGCGCCGCTGCCGCGCAAGACCAGCTCGAAGCCCTGGCCCGCCCGGCGCTGGAACGCGTGGGCTGGACGCTGGCGGACGTCGGCGTGGCCACGCCCTGGCGCGTGGAGGTGAGCGCCAGCACGCTGCGCCTGCCGCGCGCGCCCTGGGAAGACCCGTGGTACGGCCCCTGGGGCGGCGCGTTGGGTGGCCCGTTTGGTGGATCGTTTGGCGCCTTCGGCCTGCCAGGGCGCGACTACGTGGTCACCGGCACCGGGCAGGTGATCTGGTCGCCCATGTTCATGCGCATGGACATTCCGTATTTCCAGCGCCAGGTGTCGGTGCTGATCCGCCACGCCGGCACCGGCCGTGTGGTGTACGAAACGCGGGCGGCGCACGACGGCCGCTGGCAGGGTTCACCGCCACTGTGGGGCGCCATGCTCGACGCCGCGCTGCAGGGCTTCCCAGTGCCGCCGGCAGGCGTGCGCCAGGTGAACATCGAACTGCCGCGTTGAGCCACCCCGCACCCCACCCCGGCGCCCGGACCGCCGTTCAGAGGCGGGCCAAGGCCACGCGCTCCAGCAGGGCTTGAATGGCATCGCCCAGGGCGTCCATGCTGTCCTGCTTGCCCAGCACCTCGCGCACCCCGACTGCGGCCGCATCCTGCAACAGCTGTTCGTTCACATGGCCCGAGACGATGGCCACCGGCAGGTCCGGGCGCAGGGTCCGCAGGGCGGTGGCCACCGCCACCCCCGACAACCCAGGCATGTTCTGGTCGGTGACCAGCAGGTCGACCGGCTCCAGGGGATGGGCCCGCAGCCAGGCCAGCGCCGCCTCGCCCGACTCGAACGTGCTGGCGCGGTAGCCCCGCTTGCGCAGCAGGCGACCGACCAGAAACACCATGGCCTCGTAGTCGTCGATGTAGACGACGTGACATCCGGGTGCAGCGGCCGGCGCCTCGACCGGAACAGGCGCTGAGGACGGCAGCCCGGCCCCCTGCGCGCAGGCCAGCGGCAAGTAGATGTCGAAGCGTGCGCCTTCACCCGGCCGGCTGCGCAGGGCGATGGCGCCGCGGTGCGCTTTCACGATGCCGTGCACCACCGCCAGCCCCAGGCCGGTCCCGGTGCCCGGCGCCTTGGTGGTGAAAAAGGGCTCAAAGATGCGGCGCTGGGTGTCGTCGTCCATGCCCGGCCCGTTGTCGACCACGCTCAGGCAGGCGTGCAGGCCCGCCTCGGGCAGACCCAGCGCCTCGGCCTGTGCCGGGTCCAGCACACACTCGTCCAGCGACACGCGCACCTCGCCGCCCTGGCCCTGGTAGGCCTGCCAGGCATTGGTGCACAGGTTCATCAGCACCTGCTGCACCTGGGTGGCGTCGCACAGCACCGGGCGTGCGGCGCTCTGCAGGCGGGTGGTGAGCCGCACGCCAGCCGGCAGCAGCGAGCGCATCAGCCCCAGCGCTTCTTCCACCAGGGGCGTGAGCGGCTGGGGCTGGAATACCTGGGTCTGGCGCCGGCTGAAGGTCAGGATCTGCTGCACCAGCTGGCGGGCGCGGATGGCGGCCCGGTGTATTTCCTGCAGGCTTTCCTGGGCCGGGTGACCCGGCCCCGCGTCTTCACGGGCCAGCGACAGGTTGCCCAGGATGGCGGCCAGCAGGTTGTTGAAATCGTGCGCCACGCCACCGGCCAGGGTGCCGATGGCCTCCATCTTCTGGGATTCGCGCAGCTGCGCCTCCAGCGCGCGCTGCTGCGCTTCGGCCTGTTTGTGCTCGGTCACGTCGGTGTGGGTGCCGACCATGCGCAAGGGCCGCCCCTGCGCGTCTCGCGCGATCACCATGCCGCGCGAGAGCACCCATTTCCAGCGCCCGTCCTTGCAGCGCACCCGGTGCTCGTTGCGGTACATCGGCGCCCGTCCCTCGAAGTGCGCCTGGCGGTCGGCCTGCATGGCCGGCACATCGTCGGGGTGGGTGCGCCGGTCCAGTTCGTCGACCGTGGTGTCCAGGTCGTCGTCGGCATAGCCGAACATGGCCTTGATGCTGGGCGACAGGAATTCCTCGCCGTTCTGCAGGTTCCAGTCCCACACGCCGTCGCCCGCGCTCTCCAGCGCCAGGCGCCACAGCGCCTCGCTCTCGCGCAGCGCCAGCTCGGCCTGTTTGCGCTCGGTGATGTCGAGCACCACGCCCAGGCGCAGCCGCCCGCTGGTGTCGGACGACATGCCGCTGGAGCGCCGGTAGAGCCATTTCACCGAGCCATCGGCGCACACGATGCGGAATTCGCTGCTCAACGGGTCGGGGCGGCCCGTCATGGCGGCCAGCTCGGCCATCACGCGGTCCACATCGTCGGGGTGCAGCGGCCGGATGACCAGCGAGGCGTCGCGCATCAGGTCGTCGGGTTCGATGCCGTAAATGTCCCGCACGCCCGGGCTCACGAAATGGTACGAGCGCTGGCCGTCGGGCTGCACCTCCATCACGAACACCATGCCCGGGATCTGGCTGGTGATCAGGCGCAACTGCTCCTCGCTGCGCCGCAGCGCCTGGCTCGCCCGCACGTCGTCGGTGATGTCCTCCACCGTGCCTTCGTAGTACAGCACCTGCCCGTCGGCATCGCAGACGGAATGCGCGTTCTCGCTGATCCACCGGTGCTCGCCGCCCTGGCGGCGGACCACCTCGCTCACGAAGCCGCGCACCTGACCGTCGCGCGCGAGCAAGGTCTGGAACAGGGCCCGACGCTCGGGTTGCACATAGGCGTTGTCACCGAGGCGGTTCACATGCGCCAGCATCTCGGCTTCGGAGGGGTACCCGTTCATGCGCACCAGGGAGGGGTTGGCGCGCAGCATCTCGCCCGAGGCACTGCTGCGGTAGGCGCCGATGGGCAGGAAATTGAACAGCGTGGAGAAATCGTGCGCCAGCGCTGTGGTGGGGGGCAACATGCGCGGATTGTGTCGCATGGGGCGCGGCAGGGACAGAAAACAGGTCTTTTTTCTACCTGCACAGACCGCTGGCACCGTGTGCGAACCGGCTGACCAAGCCCACGCGATCGCCCGGGCGACGCCAGCCCAGCGCCGCCAGCCGGTACAGTGCAGGTTTTGCCCGAAGGAGCTGGCTTGCAAGTCACCCGCATCCTCGCCGTGCGCCACGGCGAGACCGCCTGGAACCGCGACACCCGCATCCAGGGCCACACCGACATTGCCCTGAACGAGCACGGCCGCTGGCAGGCCGCCCGGCTGGCGCAGGCGCTGCGCGAAGAACCGATCCACGCCATCTACGCCAGCGACCTGAGCCGCGCGTTCGACACCGCGCAGGCCGTGGCGCGGCTGCACGGGCAACCGGTGCAGCGCAACCCCGGCCTGCGCGAGCGCCACTTCGGCCGCTTTGAGGGGCGGACCTGGGCCGAACTGGAGACCGACTGGCCCGC
>JAGXRS010000094.1 GCA_018335615.1 Hydrogenophaga sp.
CCCATTGGCGGGCACAACGCACTGGAGGCCCTGGGATCGGGCAAGCCGGTCTTGTTCGGCCCCCACACCGCGCACTTCGCCACTCTGTACGCCGACGTGCAGCGCATGGTCGCGGGCCAGCCCGTCGCCAACGCCCAGGCGCTGTTCGACACGGCCAGCAACTGGCTGGCACAACCCGAGCGGTTGCAGCAGATGGCGGATGCCGCAGCACGGTTCTGCGCCAGCAATCAGGGCGCCTGCCCACGCACCGCGCAGGCCCTGCACGCCTGGTTGCCCCCGGAACCCGCATCAGACGTGCGGTCTGCGACCCGAGATGCCCACGACATCTGGTTCGATCCCGATTGCTTTGACACCCTGGAGGCGCGTGCTTTCACGCCCGCGCACTGGGCCGGCGGACATGCGCTGCAAACCGGTAGCGGCCGCGGCCAGGTGCACCGCATCGAACACGCCGGCCGGCAGTTCCTGCTGCGCCACTACCACCGCGGCGGCCTCATGGCACGGCTCAGCCGCGACGCATTCTGGGGCACCACCCCGCACAACAGCAGGGCCATGCGGGAATTCACGCTGCTGCGCCAATTGCGCGCGTGGGAACTGCCCGTGCCCCGTCCCGCCGCCGCCCACCAGCACCGCAGCGGGCTGTTCTACCGGGCCGACATCGTGGTGGAGTGGATTCCCGGCACCCGCAACGTGGTCCAGTTGTTGACACAACGGGCGCTGTTGCAACAAGAGTACGCGGCACTGGGACGGGCGATCCGCCGGCTGCACGAACGCGAGGTGTTCCATTCAGACCTGAACTGCCACAACCTGCTGCTCGATGGCACCGGGCAGGCCTGGGTCGTGGACTTTGACAAGTGCGGATTCCGCCCGGCCGGCCGTTGGCAACAGGGCAATCTGGAGCGCCTGCTGCGCTCCTTCCGCAAAGAGGCCAGCAAAAACGCCGTGTTCCATTGGCAGGAAGCCGACTGGACACACCTGCTCGCCGGCTACGCCGAAGCGCCAGCCTGAGGGCTGACGCTACAGCGCGAACGCCTCAGTGCGCCGCCGCGCCCACCACGGCGTCCGGCTTCACCTGCTTCATCAGGCTGAGCATCACGCCCTCAATGCGGTGCAGCGCCTCGGGCGTGTGGCCCTCAAAGCGCAGCACCAGCACCGGCGTGGTGTTGGACGCGCGGATCAGGCCGAAGCCATCGGGCCAGTCCACCCGCACACCGTCGATGGTGGACACTTTCGCTGGTGCACCCAGGTCCGGATGCGTGCCGGCCAACGCCACCAGCGACTCGACCACGGCATGCGGCTCGCCCTCGGCGCAGCTCACGTTGAGCTCGGGCGTGCTGAAGCTGGTGGGCAGGGCCTCCAGCACGGCATTGGCGTCGGGGCTGCGGCTGACGATCTCCAGCAGGCGGGCGCCGGCATAGGTGCCGTCGTCAAAGCCGTACCAGCGTTCCTTGAAGAAAATGTGGCCGCTCATTTCGCCGCCCAGCGGGCTGTCCACCTCTTTCATGCGCGCCTTGATGAGCGAATGGCCGGTCTTGTAAATGTGCGGCACGCCACCCGCGGCTTCGATGGCGGGGGCCAGGCGTTGCGAGCACTTCACGTCAAAGATGATGTTGCCGCCGGGCACGCGCGCGAGCACGTCTTGTGCAAACAGAATCATCTGGCGGTCGGGGTAGATGGTTTCGCCGCTCTTGGTGACGATGCCCAGCCGGTCGCCGTCGCCGTCAAAGGCCAGCCCAAGTTCGGCGTCGGTTTCGCGCAGGGTGCGGATCACATCCTGCAGGTTCTCCGGCTTGCTCGGGTCGGGGTGGTGATTGGGAAATTCGCCGTCGACCTCGCTGAAGAGTTCGATCACCTCGCAGCCCAGCGCACGGAACAGCGCCGGGGCTGAGGCACCGGCCACGCCATTGCCGCAGTCCACCACGATTTTCATGGGGCGCGACAGCTTCACGTCACCCACGATGCGGTCGCGGTAGGCGGCCAGTACGTTGATCAGGCGCACACGGCCACCGTCCACGCGTTCGCCCGTTTCCTGCTCCATGCTGCGGCGCAGCGCCTGGATATCTTCGCCATAGATGGCGCGCCCGGCCATCACCATCTTGAAACCGTTGTAGTCCTTGGGGTTGTGGCTGCCCGTGACCTGAATGCCGCTGGTGCACAGCGTGCTGGCCGCGAAATACAGCATGGGCGTGGTCGCCAGGCCGATGTCGATCACATCCATGCCGGCCGCCACCAGCCCACGAATCAGCGCGGCCGACAGAGCCGGACCGCTGATGCGGCCGTCGCGCCCCACCGCCACCGTCGATTCACCGAGCCGCCGCGCCTCGGTGCCGAAGGCCAAGCCCAGGGCCTCGGCCACGTCTTCGTTCAGCGTCGACGGCACGATGCCGCGGATGTCATAGGCTTTGAATATGGAGGCGGTCACTTGCATCTGAAACCCTTTGTTAGTGCTTTGGCAGCATTTTAAGGACGGGGCGTGCACCGCTTTGCAACCAGATGTCCGGATACGGCCAGGGATGGCGAAGTGCAGGTCGTACCATCCCCGCATGCACTCCATGGACTCCATGCACCGAGCAGGCGATGACGACGCCCGTTACCGTGCGGTGTGCTCGCACGACGCACGCTTTGACGGGCGCTTCTTCGTCGCGGTCACGTCCACCGGCATCTACTGCCGCCCTGTCTGTCGCGTGCGCACCCCCCGGCGCGACAACTGCCGGTTCTTCGAGCACGCCGCCCAGGCCGAGCACGCGGGTTTTCGCCCCTGCCTGCGCTGCCGCCCCGAACTGGCACCGCTGGATCGGCACTGGTCGGCAGAAGACGCCGCGGGCATTCTGGTGCAGCAAGCCACACACTGGCTGGACGACCCCCGGCACTGGTCGACGCCCGAAGGAAGTGGCGGGCGCATGTCGGCATTGGCGGACCGCCTGGGTGTGAGCGATCGGCATTTGCGTCGCGTGTTCGAGACCCAGCTCGGGGTGTCTCCCCTGCAGGCGCTGCTCACGCGCCAGCTGCTCGCAGCCAAACAGCTGCTCACCGACACGTCCTTGCCGGTGGCCCAGGTGGCGCTGGCCAGTGGCTTCGCCAGCACGCGCCGCTTCAATGCCGCCTTTCAATCCCGCTACGGCCTCAACCCCACCCAGTTGCGTCGCACGCAGGACACGCACCCGCAGCACCACCGACCCGATGCCTGCCGGGTGAAGCTGTCGTGGCGGCCGCCCCTTGACGCGGCGGCGCTGCTGGGCTTCATGGCGACACGGCATCTCCCAGGCCTGGAGCAAGTGGACCCCGTCACGTTGTCCTTGCAGCGCACGGTGCGGCTGCAGAGCGGTGGACGGGTGCACACCGGCTGGCTGGCCGCGCAATTCGATGTTCCTTCGCACCGCCTGCTGCTGCAGGTGAGCGACCAACTGCATTCCGTGTTGCCCGACGTGATCTGGCGCGTGCGGGCGCTGTTCGATCTGGATGCCGATCCCGCCGCCATCAACCAGGTGCTCCATGCCCACTTTCCCACCGGCGACGGGCTGCGCGTGCCCGGCGTGTTCGACGGCTTCGAACTCGCGGTGCGGGCCGTGCTCGGCCAGCAGATCACGGTGGCAGCGGCCCGCACCCTGGCTGTGCGCCTGCTCGACCGGTTCGGCGAATCCATGGAGACACCCATCCCCGGCCTGCACCGTCTGTTTCCTTCCGCCGAGGTGCTCGCCGCTGCCGATCCGGCGTCGCTGGGAGAACTGGGCATCGTGCGGCAACGGCAGGCAGCGATACAGGCGCTGGCCCGCGCGGTGACCAGTGGGGAACTCGACCTGAACGCGCAGGCAGACCCCCTGGAGACCGTGCGCCGCCTGGAAGCGCTGCCCGGCATCGGCCCCTGGACGGCGCAATACATTGCCATGCGCGCGCTGCGCTGGCCCGATGCCTGGCTGGTCGGCGACGTGGCGCTGCACCAGGCGCTCGGCCTCGATCACCGCCTGGGTGCGGCCACCCGCCACGAGGCCGCGCGCCTGGCCGCCGCCTGGCAACCCTGGCGCAGCTACGCGACCGTGCGCGCCTGGGCAGGCTGCCACACGCCAACCGAGACAAGCACCTTGCAGGAGACGCACCCATGACCCAACCGCCAGCCCGTGTCTGCACCACCATCACCTCACCGTTGGGCCCGCTGCTGCTGGCCGCCAGCGCACAGGGCTTGGCGGGCGTGTGGTTCAAGGATCAGCGCCACCACCCCCTGGACACCACCGTGGCCAGTTGGGGCGAGGGAGGGGACCATCCCGTTCTGCAGTCCGCCGCGCGGCAACTGGAGCGCTACTTTGCCGGTGAAGCCCCCGGGTTCGACCTGCCCTTGGACTTGTCGGCTGGGACGCCCTTTCAACAAGCCGTGTGGGAGGCCCTGCTGGCCATCCCGGCCGCACGCACGCACAGCTACACCGAAGTGGCCCAGCGCGTCGGCCGGCCTGCGGCTGTGCGCGCCGTGGGCACTGCCATTGGCCGCAACCCGCTGAGCATCGTGGTGCCCTGCCACCGCGTGCTCGGTGCGGGCGGCGCACTGACGGGCTATGCTGGCGGGCTCGACCGCAAAGCGGCGCTGCTCCGGCTGGAGTGCGGCGATGGTCTGTTTGCCTGAGTCACGCTGTTCATGCCGCCTTCACTGATCGCCGAATTCTTCCTGCTCGCCGCCCTGTGGGGCTCCTCCTTCCTGTTCATGCGACTCGGTGCGGCCGAGTTCGGGCCTGTTCCCACGGCGGGG
>JAGXRS010000095.1 GCA_018335615.1 Hydrogenophaga sp.
AGCTGAACGGCGCACGCGAACGCCTGGGACTGGACTTTCTGGTGCTGTACGACCCGCGGGGCCTGCCGCTGGCGCGCGCCGCTCCGGTGGCGACGACGCCCACCGCCCTGGGCGCCCTGCCCCGCATGCCGCGCGAAACCCGGCAGGCGCTGCAGGACGACGGCACGCCCAGCAAGGCCTTGCTCATGGTGATGGAAGCCTCAGCTCTGGAAGCGCTGGCCCCCCACCTGCTGCCGCGCGTGCAGTTGCCGGTGGTGCCCACACGCAATGCCGCACCGAGCGAGCGAAAAATCGAAGACCGGGCGATGGTGGTGGTGTCGACCCTGCCCGTGCGCAACGCCGAGGGTCACACGCTCGCCCTGCTCAGTGGTGGCCTGCTGCTGAACCAGAACCTGGACTTCATCGACCACATCAACCGCATCGTCTACCCCGAAGGCTCGCTGCCCTTCGACAGCCAGGGAACGGCCACGCTGTTCCTGGACGATGTGCGCATCACCACCAACGTGCGCCTGTTCCAGGACCAGCGCGCCATCGGCACCCGCGTGTCGCAAACCGTGCGCGACTCGGTACTGGGCCAGGGCAAGACCTGGCTGGACCGGGCCTTTGTGGTCAACGACTGGTATGTGTCGGCCTACGAACCTTTGCTGGACGCTGCGGGCGCGCGCATCGGCATGCTCTACGTGGGCTACCTGGAAGCACCGTTCCGGCAGGTGCGCCATGCCATGCTGGGGGCCATCGGGCTGATCTTCCTCATGGTGATGGCGCTCTCCGCGTGGTTCTCCATGCGCTGGGCGCGCAGCATCTTCCGCCCGGTGGAGCACATGAACCGCACCATGCAGCGGGTGGAAGAAGGCGATGCGCACGCCCGCGTGGGCACCCTGCCCGCTCGCGACGAGCTCGGTGCCCTCGCGGGCCATTTGGACGAGCTGCTGGACGTGATCGACGACAAGACCCGCACGTTGCAGCGCTGGGGCGAAGAGCTGGACCAGAAAGTAGTGGAACGCACGGCCGAGCTGGAGGCCAGCAACGCCTCGCTGCAGCAGGCACAGCAGCAGCTGGTGAAGAGCGAAAAACTCGCGGCCATCGGCCAGCTCACGGCCAGCATCGCGCACGAAATCAACAACCCCATTGCCGTGATGCAGGGCAACCTCGACCTGATCCGCGAAACCCTGGGTCCGCACGCCGCACCGGTGGGCAGCGAACTGCGTCTGCTGGACGAACAGGTGCAGCGCATGCGTCTCATCGTCACCCAGCTGCTGCAATACGCCCGCCCCACCGAGTACGCCGGCTACGTGGAAGCGCTCGACCTGAACCGCACCGTGGACGACTGCCTGGTGCTGGTGGCGCACCTGCTGGCGCAAACCAAGATCCGCGTGCGGCGCGACTTCGAAGCCAGCCGGTACGTGGCATTCAACCGCCAGGAGTTGCAGCAGGTGGTGATCAACCTGCTCATCAACGCCATCCAGGCCATGCCCGAAGGCGGCGACCTGCTGCTGCACACGCGCGACTGGGACGCCCAGCAGGGCGCTGCTGGCGCCCAACTGAGCGTGGCCGACAGCGGCGCCGGCCTGCCGCCGGGCGTGCAGGAGCGCCTATTCCGCCCCTTCTTCACCACCAAGAACGACGGCAACGGCCTGGGCCTGTGGATCAGCATGGGCCTGGTGGAACGCTACGGCGGGCGCATCAGCGCCGACAATCGCACCCATGGACCTGGCGCCGTGTTCACCGTGCAACTGCTCACCGAGCCCCAGGCACCCGAGGCGGTGAACACACGCGATGGCCGGCCCGAGCCGTCGCCGTAACAGCCCGCCCACCCTGTCAACAGAGGACCTTCATGAGCCTGATCCAGCCCTTGCCAACAGGTCCGCTTGACATCATCGGCGACGTGCACGGCGAATACGACGCACTCTGTGACCTGCTCCAACACCTGGGCTACGACACGCAGGGCCTGCACCCAGACGGCCGTACCCTGGTTTTCGTGGGGGATTTTTGTGATCGCGGGCCGAACAGCCCGGCCGTGCTGGCGCTGGTCAAACAGCTGATCCGGTCGGAGCGCGCTGCCGCCGTGCTGGGCAACCACGAGATCAATCTGCTGCGAGGGCAGGCCAAGGATGGTTCTGGCTGGTTCTTCGAAGAGCGCACGCAGCGTGACCACGACCGATACGCGCCGTTCCAGCGCCCCACGCCAGCGGCGCGCGCGGACATCCTGGCGCTGCTGTCCGCACTGCCCATTGCGCTCGAACGCGACGACCTGCGGGTGGTACACGCGGCCTGGCAACAAGAGGCCATCGAAGCCGTGCGGCCACTCCCCTTGGGGTCCGTGCGCAGGGCCTATGACCGCTGGGAAGAGAGCGCACACCAGCACGCCCGCCGGATCACGCTGGATGAGCGGATGCAATTCGAACTCAGCGACTGGGCGTTTGGCTTGGAAGACCCGCAGCGACAGCCACCGTTTCTGCATGCCCATGCCGAGCACGAATCACACCGGCAGATGCTCAATCCGCTGAAGGTGCTCACCTCCGGCGTGGAGCGCAAGGGAGCCTCACCCTTTTTCTCGGGTGGAAAATGGCGTTTTGCAGAGCGTGTGGCCTGGTGGGACGCCTACTGCGACCCCACACCCGTTGTGGTGGGGCACTATTGGCGCCGGGCGCACAGGAGCAACCGCACCGCCGCTCTCGACAAAAGTGACGCGGATATTTTTGAGCGCACCCATCCACTCGCCTGGCACGGCCAGCGCGGCAATGTGTTCTGCGTGGACTTTTCAGCGGGGGGCCGCTGGCTGGAGCGCAAGACCGGCACACGGATCGGCAACCGTTTCAAGCTGGCCGCGCTGCGCTGGCCGGAACAGCTCTTGCAGTTCGACGACGGCGAAGAGCGGACGACGCACGGCTTTGGACACACCACGGACACAGATCCTGCCCCGGGGTGATTGGCTGGTCTGCTGCTTCACACAGGATCTGGACCGCCCGGCATGAGCCACCAGCCACATCGCTGATTGCCTTGGGCACGGCCCCACTGCTCAACATTTGCGCATCACCCCAACAACAAAGCAGGATTGCGGAGCGCAACCAGAAATAGAAAACCCCGGAAACCTTGCGATTTCCGGGGTAACTATTTGGTGCGGCTGGCAGGAATCGAACCCACGACCCCTTGGTTCGTAGCCAAGTACTCTATCCAGCTGAGCTACAGCCGCTAAGCCTCGTATTGTAGCAGGCTTTTCAGCCTTTTCCTTCAGATCGCCGGTTTTTAAACTTGGCGATTGAGACCGAAGTCTTGCAGGAACTCTTCACGAGAAGCTCTCGATTATAGACCAATAAAACTCAAGATTTGGCCTAAAACTCATTTTTCTTAACAAAACCCATCAAACAGCGGTGGTAGGCCGTGTTGGGCTTGAACCAACGACCAAAGGATTATGAGTCCTCTGCTCTGACCAACTGAGCTAACGGCCCCGCCAGCGCTGGATTGTAGAGGCTGCGACGCGCGCTTCACTTGTTGTGGCTCAGGGCGTTGCTCACCAGCTTGGCTGTCACGTCGACGATCTGGATCATGCGCTCGTAGGGCATGCGCTGCGGTCCGATGACGCCGAGCGTGCCGACCACCTGACCATCCACCTCGTACGGTGCGGTGACCACCGAGAGGTCTTCATAGGGCACCACCTGGCTTTCACCGCCGATGTAGATGCGCACACCGTCGGCCTGGGCCGACACGTCGAGCAAGCGGATGAGCTGGGTTTTTTGTTCGAACAGGTCGAACATGCGGCGCAGGTTGCCCATGTCACTCGAAAACTCGGATACCGAGAGCAGGTTGCGCTCACCCGACACCACCACATCGTCCTGGGGGTTGTCCACGCCGGTGCCGATTTCCACCGCCGCCTTCATGAGGTCGGCAATCTCGCCGCGCAGGGCTTCCACCTCGGTCTTCAGGCGCTCGCGCACCGCCTCCATGGTGAGCCCCGAATAGTGGGCATTCAGGAAGTTCGAGGCTTCAAGCAACTGGGACTGGGTAAAGTTGACCTGGGTGTGGATGATGCGGTTCTGCACATCACCCTCGGGCGACACGATGATGACGAGCACGCGCCGCTCGGACAGGCTCAGGAACTCGATGTGGCGGAACACCGAGGCGCGGCGGGGCGCCATCACCACGCCGACGAACTGGGAAAGGCTGGAGAGCATCTGCGCCGCGTGGCTGATGACCTGCAGGGGTTGCCCGGCCTCAATGCCCTGTGCACGCATGTCGCCCATCGGTGCCAGACCATCGCGCCGCACGGTGAGCATGGTGTCCACGAAGAGCCGGTAGCCGCGCGGCGTGGGGATGCGCCCGGCCGAGGTGTGCGGACTGGCGATGAGGCCCAGCTCTTCCAGGTCGCTCATCACATTGCGGATGGTGGCCGGCGACAGTTCCATGCCTGCCGCCTTCGCGAGCGTGCGAGACCCGACCGGCTGGCCGTCGGCGATGTATCGCTCCACGAGGGTTTTGAGCAGCAGCTTGGCACGGTCGTCTAACATCGTTTCATTTTAGGAGCGTCTGCGTCGGGGGGGCCGGACCAGCCAAGGGTTTGCAGGGAAACCACGGATCGGCGGCTATGTTGTAATTTGCCGATGACCCTGCCCGCTCACCCATTGCCCTCGCCGTCCCGCTCGGGACGTGACCTGCGCTTTGCTCATGTGGCCATCATCGGCAAGTACCAGGCGCCGGGTTCGCGCAACGCGGTGGACGAGATTGCCCATTTCCTTCACGACGAAGGGTGTGACGTCTCGCTGGAACAGGAAACTGCCCTCAACACCGGGCTGATGCAGTACCAGGCGCTGGACGTGCCGGCCATTGGCCTGCACTGCGACCTGGCCCTGGTGGTGGGGGGCGACGGCACCATGCTCGGCATTGGCCGGCAGCTGGCGCGCTATGGGGTGCCGCTGGTCGGCATCAACCAGGGCCGACTCGGCTTCATCACCGACATTCCCTTCGAAAGCTACCGCGAAACCCTGCGCCCGATCCTGCGCGGCGCGTTTGACGAAGACCCGCGCGCGCTGATGGCGGCGTCGGTCTGGCGCGACGGGCGCTGCGTGTTCGAGGCCACGGCACTCAACGATGTGGTGGTCAACCGGGGCGGTGTGGCCAGCATGATCGAGCTGCGGGTGGAGGTGGACGGCCATTTTGTCGCCAACCAGCGCGCCGACGGCCTCATCATCGCCTCCCCGACGGGCTCCACCGCTTACGCGCTGTCGGCGGGCGGTCCATTGCTGCACCCGGCCATCGGCGGCTGGGTGATGGTGCCGATTGCACCGCACACGCTGTCGAACCGGCCCATCGTGTTGCCATCGGACAGCGAGATCGCGGTCGAGATCGTGTCGGGCCGCGACGCCAGCGCGAACTTCGACATGCAGTCGCTCACCAGCCTCATGCACGGCGACCGCATTGTGGTGCGTCGATCCGACCATGCGCTGCGCCTGCTGCACCCCGTGGGCTGGAGCTATTTCGACACCCTTCGTAAAAAACTGCACTGGAACGAAGGGGCCTGAAAGGCGGTTCACAATACGGGCGTCAACTCCACTTCCGGACCCGAACCCGACGCCCCATGAGCCTCAGACGCATTGTCTTGCGCGATTTCGTCATCGTGCAAACCCTCGACCTGGATCTGGAGGCCGGCTTCTCGGTGCTGACCGGCGAGACCGGCGCCGGCAAGTCGATCCTGATCGATGCGCTGCAACTGGCACTGGGTTCGCGCGCCGACAGCGGTGTGGTGCGCGAGGGCGCGGCCCGCTGTGAAATCGCGGCCGAGTTCGACTCGCCCCCCGGCCTGGCTGCCTGGCTCGAAGAACAGGGCTTTGCGGTGGAAGACGGCCTGCTGCTGCGCCGCACGGTGGACACCGAAGGCCGCAGCCGAGCCTGGATCAACGGCAGCGCCGCCACCATGACGCAGCTCAAGGCATTGGCCAGCAGCCTGGTGGACATCCACGGTCAGCACGCCTGGCAAAGCCTGACCCGCGCCGACGCGGTGCGCGACCTGCTGGACGCTTACGCGGGGATCGACACCCGGGCGGCCGCCGCCAGCTGGACGCAGTGGCGCCTGCGGCGCAAGGCGCTGGAAACCGCCACCGAGCGGCAGAACAGCCTGCGCCAGGAGAGCGAGCGACTGTCCTGGCAGATTGCCGAACTCGACAAGCTCTCACCCCAACCCGGGGAATGGGAAGAACTCAACACGCAGCACGGTCGACTGGCCAATGCCCAGGGCCTGCTGGACGCGGTACAGACCGCCGTGGCCGCACTGGACGACGAAGAGCCGAACGCCGGCGCGCTGATCAGCCGCGCACTCGCGGCCCTGCAAGCCCA
>JAGXRS010000096.1 GCA_018335615.1 Hydrogenophaga sp.
TGGATCAGCTGGAACTCGCCGATGCTCTGGCCGAACTGCTTGCGGTCGTGGATGTAGGGAATCACGTTGTCCATGACCGACTGCATGATGCCCAGCGGCCCGCCGGTGAGCACGGCGCGCTCGTAGTCCAGACCGCTCATGAGCACCTTGGCGCCCATGTTCAGGCCGCCCAGGATGTTCTCCGCCGGCACCTCCACGTTGTTGAACACCAGCTCGCCGGTGTGGCTGCCGCGCATGCCCAGCTTGTCGAGCTTCTGCGCGATGCTGAAACCGGGCATGCCTTTTTCAATCAGGAAGGCGGTGACGCCGCGCGCACCCAGCTCGGGCTCGCTCTTGGCGTAGACCACCAGCGTGTCGGCGTCGGGGCCGTTGGTGATCCACATCTTGCTGCCGTTGAGCAGGTAGTAGCCGCCCTTGTCCTCGGCTTTCAGCTTCATGCTGATCACGTCGGAGCCGGCGCCCGGTTCGCTCATGGCCAGCGCACCCACGTGTTCGCCGCTGATCAGCTTGGGCAGGTACTTGGCCTTCTGGGCGTCGCTGCCGTTGCGGTTGATCTGGTTCACGCACAGGTTGCTGTGCGCGCCATACGACAGGCCCACCGAGGCGCTGGCGCGGCTGATCTCTTCCATGGCGATCATGTGCGCCAGGTAGCCCATGTTGGCGCCGCCGTACTGCTCGGGCACGGTGATGCCCAGCACGCCCAGCTCGCCCATCTTGCGCCAGCAGTCCATCGGAAACTGGTCGCTGCGGTCGATCTCGGCCGCGCGCGGGGCAATCTCGGCCTGCGCGAATTCGCGCACCGCGTCGCGCAGCGCGTCGATGTCTTCACCGAGCTGGAAATTGAGGCCGGGCAGGTTGTTCATGGGGGGTCTCCTGAGGGGTTGGGTATTTTTCCCTCTCCGATTTCGCTCCCTCCCTCTGGGAGAGGGCTCGCGTGAGAAGGGCGTGGGTATAGGCGGTAAGGCTGTACGAGAAAAATCAATACGTCTTGGGCACCGGCACCAGCGTCTGCTGCATCACGGCGCAGTCGGAGCGCTTGCCGTCCGCCGCCACATGCACCACCTCGGCGGTGGTGACGATGATGCGCTTGCCGGCCTTGGTCACGCGGCCGGTGGCCTGCAGCTCGCCGCCCTGGAAGGCCGCGAGGAAGTTGATCTTGTACTCCACCGTCGTGACTTCCATGCCCTCGGGCGCCACCGTGAGCGCGGCATAGCCGCCCGCGATGTCGGCCAGCGCGCCCATGGCGCCGCCGTGGAAGCCACCCTGCTGCTGCGTCACGCGCTCGGAGTACGGCATCACCAGCGTCACCGTGCCCGGCGCCACGGCCAGCAGGCGCACGCCCAGCGGCTGCATCATGCCCTGGCGGTCCAGGCTGGTCTGCACCCGCTGGCGCAGGGCGTCGTGTTCACTTGAGGGCTCGGTCATGCTGGCGGTTTGACGTTTACGTAAACGTCAATTATGACCGAGGCTTTCCAGCGGATGCAAGTCGGAGGAACCCTGAGCGGAGAAGCGTTGGCTAAAATGGCCATTCACTTCAGGAGCCGCTCATGCGCGTCACCGCCACCGAAGCCAAGAACCGGTTTGGCAGCCTGTGCGCCCAGGCCAAGCGCGAACCGGTGTTCGTGGAAAAAGCAGGACAGATCGACACCGTCATCCTCTCTGTCGAGCACTACCAGTCCCTGCAACTCAGCCATAACCAGGCCAGCCGCGCGGCGCGCAAACGGGCCTTTGAAGCCGAGTTCGCGGACTGGATCGCGGCCCAGAACGCCTGGGTGGACGCGCATGGGGTGCCGGGCGCCGAACTGCGTCCCTGGTGAGCCGCATGCCGCAGTACGACGTGTTCCCCAACCCCAGCGCGAGCGCCGCCAACGGCATTCCGTTTGTCGTGGTGATCCAGAGTGAACTGCTCGACGCCCTGGCGACCCGGCTGGTCGTGCCGCTGGCCGAGCCCCACTCGGCCGGCAAGGTGCCGGCCAAGCTGTGCCCCCTCATCATGGTCGAGCACCGGCGCCTGCACGCCCTGGCGCACTACGCCGCCCCGCTGCCAGCCCGGCTGCTGCGCGGCCCGGTGGCCAATGTGGCGACGCAGGCCGGTGCGCTGGTGGCCGCCATGGACGTGGTCTTGTCGGGCGTTTGACCGCGCGCCATCGGTGGATTCGGCCCAGCCCATGCCCTTTGCCCTGCAAGCCCCGGTTCACAGCGAACTCATCATCAAGAAGAGCCGTTTCATCGGCTGCGTCGAGAGCGTGCCCGACCGGGCGGCGGCACTGGCGCGCGTGGCGGCCTTGCGCGCGGAACACCCCGGCGCCACCCATGTGTGCTGGGCGCTCATGGCGGGTGGCCATTCGGCCGCGAACGACGACGGCGAACCCGGCGGCACGGCCGGGCGGCCCATGCTGGAGGTGCTGCGCCACCAGGACCTGGACGGCGTGCTGGCCACCGTGGTGCGCTACTACGGCGGCACGCCGCTGGGCGCGGGCGGCTTGGTGCGCGCCTACACGGACAGCGTGGCACAGGCGCTGCTGAAAGCCGAAAAGATCGCCGTGATCCGGTACCGCACGCTGCGCTGCGTGCTGCCCTACGCGCTGGAAGGCTGGCTGCGCCGCGAGCTGGACGCACACGGCGCGCGCCTGCTGGACGTGGCGCATGGCGAGGGCGTGAGCGCCACGCTGCAGGTGCCCGAGGCACACGCCGCCGCGCTGGTGCAACGCATCAACGACGCCGGGCAGGGCAAGGTGGCGTGGCTGGACGCAGCGGATGCCGAACCCGACCCGGCGGCGGGCTGAACGCGCGGTCCCAGCGCCACCCGGACTCAGCCGGCCTGGCCGGCCTTGTCGAGCTTGGCCAGCAAGGCCCGCGCCTCTTTCTCGTGCACCTTCACCTCGTCGAGGTTGGCCACCAGGTCGGCCATCTGCTCTTCCAGCTGACGGCGGTGCTCGGCCAGGATGGCGAGAAACTTGCGCAGCTGCGGCCCGGTGTCGCGCGGGCTGTCGTACATCTGGATGATTTCCTTCGCCTCGCTCAGCGACAGGCCCAGGCGCTTGGCGCGCAGCGTGAGCTTCAGGCGCGTGCGGTCGCGCGCGCTGTAGACGCGGTTGCGCCCGCCCGGGCCTTCGCGCTGCGGCTGCAGCAGGCCCATGTCTTCGTAGAAGCGGATGGCGCGCGTGGTCAGGTCGAACTCGCGGGCAAGATCGCTGATGGTGAAGGTGATCGGGGTCGCCATGGCGGTGAAGAAGCGGTGTCGGGAATCAGACAGCCTGCGGGAAAAGGGCTCCGTAGAATGAGCCGGATCTTGACGTTTACGTTAACGTCAGTCGCGGCCATCTTAACGGAATCCCCCCTCATGACGCCAGACAAAGCGCAACTCGAAGCCCGCCTGCACTACCCGCTGGGCGCAGCCCTGCCGGCGCCCGGGGGCACGCTGGCCGTGGCGCCCGGCATCCGCTGGATCCGCATGGCACTGCCCTTTGCGCTGGACCACATCAACCTCTGGCTGCTGCGCGACACGCTGGACGGCATGGAGGGCTGGACGGTGGTGGACACCTGCATCGCCCACGACGCCTCCCGCGCCCAGTGGGAAACGCTGTTTTTGCAGGCGCTGGACGGCCTGCCCGTGCTGCGCGTGATCGTCACGCACATGCACCCCGACCACATCGGCCTGGCCGCCTGGGTGTGCGAACGCTGGACCACGGCCACGCACGAGTGCCGGTTGTGGATCAGCGCCACCGACTACAACGCGGCCTGCATCGGCTCGCGCAGCACCACCGGCTTTGGCGGCGAGGGCGCGGCGCGCTTCTTCGCGGCGCACGGCATGACCGACCCGGCCAGCCTGGAGCAGATCCGCGGGCGCGCCAGCTACTACCCAAGCCTGGTGCCCGCCGTGCCCACGCAGTACCGGCGCCTCATGGACGGCCTCACGCTGAGCATCGGCGGTCGCGACTGGCACTGCATCAGCGGCTACGGCCATGCGCCGGAGCACATCGCCCTGCACTGCCCCGAGGCCGGCGTGCTCATCAGCGGCGACATGGTGCTGCCGCGCATTTCCACCAACGTGAGCGTGTACGACGTGGAGCCCGAGGGCGACGCACTCACCCTCTTCCTCGACTCGCTCGACAAGTTCCGGCCACTGCCCGCCGACACCCTGGTGCTGCCCTCGCACGGCAAGCCCTTCACCGGCCTGCACGAGCGCATCGACCAGCTGCACCAGCACCACCGCGACCGGCTCGACGAGGTGCTGGCCGCCTGCCGCGAGCGGCCCTGCAGCGCCACCGACATCATTCCCATCATGTTCCCGCGCCCGCTCGACCTGCACCAGACCACCTTTGCCATGGGCGAGGCGGTGGCGCACCTGCACCGGCTGTGGTTCGACGGGCGACTCACACGCGAGCGCGATGCCGCGGGCATCTGGCGCTTCGCCGCCGCCTGACACAGCGGG
>JAGXRS010000097.1 GCA_018335615.1 Hydrogenophaga sp.
ACCAGTGTCGGGCAGCCGATGCGGTCGAGCAGGCGGTGGCGACCACTGTCGCTCATCACCGCCAGCATCTGGCGCACCACGCCGGCCGGGTGGTCACTGCGGGCCACACCGTCGAGCAGGTGCTGGCGAAACGCCGCCATGTCCTGCGGATAGGCCGGGCTGCCGATCAGGCGGAAGATGCCCAGGGTGTGGTTCACCACGTCTTCGGGGGAGCGGCTCCTGGGTCGCATCATCATCGCGCGCGACACCTCGGGCCGCGGTCCCGGCAGGCCCGGCGCGCCGCTGGAGCTCATGACGCTGGTGAGGCTGAGCGCGCGCTGCGGCGCCGTGGCGGCGATGCGCTGCGACACCATGCCCCCCATCGACACGCCCACCAGGTGGGCGCGCTGCACACCCAGCGCATCCAGGATGCCCAGAGCGTCCTGTGCCATGTCCTGCAGGCGGTAAGGCGCGTGCAGACGCAGCCCCATGCGCCGGCGCATGAACTGCCACAGCAGGTTCGGCTGGCCCAGGTGGTCGAGCTTGTCGGACAGGCCAACGTCGCGGTTGTCGTATCGGATGACGCGAAAGCCCGCCTGCACCAGCGCGTCGAGCAGTGCGGTCGGCCAAGCCGTGAGCTGCATGCCCAGTCCCATGGTGAGCAGCACGGCGGGCGCGCGCTCATGGCCGGCGACCTCGACCTCGAACGTCAGTCCGTTGCTGGGTATCTTCATGGGGTGCGGGGCGGGGCCGGGCGGCGTGGCGATGGGTGGGGCGGCTGCGTGGTCGTTATTCGAACACGCGCTCGCGCAGCCACTTGGTGGCCACCCACTTGTCCCCTTCGATCACCGGTGCACCGCCGTGCAGCGTGCCGGTGGCCGGGTGCGGCCGGTCGTAGCTGAAGAAGACGGCGTTGCCGCGCACCGGCGCCACCTCCAGGCCCACGTCGGGGAAGGTGGTGCCGCCGCCGCGCGCCGGCTCGTTGAGGTACATCACCAGCGTGCCCACGCGCTGGCCGCCGCGGCGCAGGATGGTGGGCGTGCCGGGCTCGGCGGGGTCGAAGTAGTCGTAATGCGGCTTGTACTCGGCGCCGGGCTGGTAGTGCAGTACCTGCATTCCCTCACCATGGTCTTCAGGCCAGTTCAGCAGGCGGGCAATGCGGGCCTCGATGCGGGTGATGAGCGTGTTCTCGCCGCGCGCGAAGAACATGCCCTGGCTGGTGCGGTCGGGGTTGAGTTCTTCACCGCCGGTGCGGGTCTGCACGGTGAGCGAGCGCGCCATGCGCGGCGCGGCAGCGGCCACCAGAGCGTCGCATTCCTCGTCGCTGAGCAGGCTGCCGAACACCACCACCCGGGGGGTGGCGAGCGACGCGATCACGTCCACCGTGCGGTCGCCGGCGTCGATCTGGCGCGGCGACAGCGTCAGATCGGGGCCCGGCACGCGGGCACCGCCCGCCCCGGTGGGCCGCTGAGCAGCAGCGGCCGTGGCCTGCTCGATGGCGTGCGCCTGGGCCCGCGCTCGGGCGGTGGCCTGGGTGCGCGCGTGCTCAGCCAGCATGGCATCCAGCGCGGTGACCGCCAGCGCACGCTCCCAGCCCGCGGTGACCATGGCGCCCAGCAGGCTCTCGGCGGAATGTCCGGCGTTGACCTGTTCGATCAGCCACTGGCGCAATTCGGGGGTGATGATCTGGATCATGGACTGCACGACGTTCACGGGTGTCAAAGGTTCAGGGACGGGCCTCGCGGCGGAACACCAGGCGATCCGGCTCGGAGCTGGCGGGCGCGAAACGGTAGCCTTCCAGGTCGAAACCCTTGAGCTGCTCGGGCGTGCTCAGCCGGTGCTCGACGGCGTAGCGCACCATCAGGCCGCGCGCACGCTTGGCCATGAAGCTGATGATCTTGTATGCATCACCCTTTCGCTCCTCGAACACACAGCTCACCACGCGCGGCTTGAGCGCACGGCGGTCCACCACCTTGAAGTATTCCTCGCTGGCCAGGTTCACCACCACCGGGCTGATGTCGGCCGCGGCGCGCTGGTTCAGGTAGTGGGCAATCTGCGTGCCCCAGAACTGGTAGAGGTTCTTGCCGCGGGTGGTCGCCAGACGCGTGCCCATCTCCAGCCGGTAGGGCTGCATCCAGTCGAGCGGGCGCAGCACGCCATACAGGCCGCTGAGGATGCACAGGTGCTGCTGCAGCCAGTCGAGCGCGGGCGCGTCGAGGGTCTTGGCGTCCAGGCCACCGTACACGTCGCCATCAAAGGCCAGCACGGCCTGCTTCGAGTTGCGCGCAGTGAAGCGTGGGCGCCAGGCGGCGTAGCGCGCCACGTTGAGGCCGGCCAGCGTGTCCGACAGGCTCATCAGCTCGGCGATCTGCTGCGGCGACTGCTCGCGCAACAGCTCGATCAGTTCGCTGGCCTGCGGCACGAACAGGGGCTGGGTGTGGGTCTCGACGTGGGCCGGCGTCTCGTAGTCGAGTGCCTTGGCGGGAGAAATCAGGAACAGCATCGGACAGGCAGATTCATACAGGGCGGCAACGGGCACCGGAACCGGTTGCGCCGGCGGAGGAACGGTCAACAATCACTTGCCGAAGGAAGCCCCCGATTATGGCCAATGGGTCGCAGGCTCCCGTGGTCCGCCCTGTGCGGGTGCGGCTTCAGTCGCCCAGCTCGTCCAATGCCTTCTGGTAACGCCCGGCATGGCTGCGCTCGGCCTTGGCCAGCGTCTCGAACCAGTCGGCCACGTCGTCAAAGCCCTCTTCGCGCGCGGTGCGGGCCATGGCGGGGTACATCGTGTCGAACTCGTGGCTTTCGCTCGCCACGGCCGAGGCCAGGTTGTCGCGGGTGGAGCCGATGGGCAGGTCAGTGGCCGGATCGCCGGTGTGCTCCAGAAACTCCAGATGGCCCAGCGCGTGGCCGGTTTCGCCTTCGGCGGTGGAGCGGAACAGCGCCGCGACATCGGGCTGGCCCGCCGCCTCGGCCTTGGCGGCGAAATACAGGTAGCGCCGGTTGGTCTGGGACTCGATGGCAAACGCCTCTTTCAGGCACTGTTCGGTGCGCGAGCCTTTCAGGTGGGGCATGTGAAATCGGTGGTGGAGGGGTTGAACAAGGGCGGGCACCTGGACTGGCGTGCCGCCAGTGCCGCGATGGATCGGACCTTACGCCCATGACCGCCCGGCGTCCAGTTGCGCACCGGTGGTGAACCCCATCGACAGGGAGCACCGAAACCCTCAAACTGGAGCGGCATCTGGGCGCCCGCATTCACTTTTGCGAAATGCATTGCACAATGGTGAATCACTACCATTCTCAGGAGACCGACATGACCGTTGTCACCCTGCCGCCACCGGCACCCATCCAGCAGCTGCACCACTACGCCTACCGCGCCCGCGACGCAGAAGAAACGCGCCGTTTCTACGAAGACATCCTGGGCCTGCCGCTGTACCACATCATCCAGAGCGATTACGTGCCCAGCACGGGCGAGTACTGTCCGTACACGCACTTCTTCTTCCGCCTGCAGGACGGCTCGTTCATCGCCTTCTTTGATCTGGGCGACGACGTGGCAGCGGAGCCCTCGCCGAACACGCCGAAGTGGGTCAACCACATCAGCTTCCGCGTGAACACCGAGCAGGAGCTGGAGAACACCAAGGCGCGGCTGGAAGCGGCCGGCATCGAGGTGCTGGGCGTGACCGATCACCACATCTTCAAAAGCATCTACTTTTTCGACCCCAACGGCATCCGCCTGGAACTCACGGCGCAGCTGGCCGACGAGTTCGAGATGCTGGAGGAAAGCAAGACCGCCCACGCTCGCTTGGCCGCATGGACGGCGCGCAAGGAGCAATGGCGCCGCGAACGGGCTGAGGGGAAAAGCGCTGCGCCGTTGAAGCCGCAGCAGAACGACCGGCCTGAGGTGGGGAAACGCGCGGATGCCTGAGCGGGCTGGCTTTGATGGGGCACCGGTCTGGGATGCCGGGGCGCATGGCTCCGCGCATGTCCCCCGGGCCGGCTAGCGCCGGCCCTCCTCCTTTACTTCGCTGCGCCATGCGCCCCGTCACCCCAGCCCTCCGGGCTCTCGAATGGGTTCACACGGGCGCCACTGGCTCAAGGGCATGGCGCTCTGCGCAGCGAAGTAAAGGAGGAGGGCCCCCAGGGCCCGGGGGACATTCGCGGAGCAGAGCGCCGTGGCCCCTTGAGCCCCGCACACAAGTTGCCGAGAGATTCCAACGACAAAGGAGCGATGCATGTCCGAGACAAGGTACCGTGAAACCGCCCACACCAACGGCTACGAGTTCACCCAGGGCGGGGGTTACGCACTGCCCGAATACCCTTTCATCCCGCCGCCAGAACTGCAGGGCGGCCCGATGGTGCGCCACCCGGTCGTGATCGTGGGCGGTGGCATCACCGGGCTCACGCTGGCCTGTTCGCTGGCGCGGCTGGGTGTGCGCGCGGTGCTGATCGACGAGGACAACACGGTGGGCGTCAAAGGCGCATCCTCCCGCGGCATCTGCTACACGCAGAAGTCGCTGGAAATCTTCGAACGCCTGGGTATCTTTGAACGCATCGCCGCCAAAGGCGTGCAGTGGAGCGTGGGCCGCACCTTTGCGGGCGAGGACGAGGTGTACCGCTTCGACATGCGCCAGCAGGGCAACTTCAACCTGTCCACCCAGCCGCCCTTCATCAACATCCAGCAGTTCTATATCGAGGGCTTTCTGGTGGACCGCCTCCAGCAGCTCGGCGTGGTGGAGCTGCGCTGGCAGAACCGGCTGGTGGCTTTCGAGCAGAACGACGAGGTGGCGACGCTCACGGTGGAAACGCCCGCCGGGCGTTACCAGATCGAGGCCGAGCATGTGATCGACGCCACCGGCTCGCACAGCCCGCTGCGCCAGTGGCTGCAGGTGCCCTTTGATTC
>JAGXRS010000098.1 GCA_018335615.1 Hydrogenophaga sp.
CCCGCCGCAGGGCGAGTGGCTGGCGGACCGCCCGGGCAGTCCGCGTCAACGGCGGGTGTGGTCGTTGAAGGCGGTTGGTCACCACAACCACGCCATGGAGGAGAGTGCGATGGATGCCGTCCGACAGTTCCTGAACCGTTACGAGCAAAAGCGCGAGGACGAGATGTCCATTGAGGAATATCTCGACGCCTGCAAGCGCGACCCATTGGTCTATGCCACTGCTGCCGAGCGCATGCTGGTGGCCATTGGTGAGCCGGAACTGCTCGACACGCGGCACGACCAGCGCCTGTCGCGCATCTTCGGCAACAAGGTCATCAAGATCTACCCCGCGTTTCGCGACTTCTATGGGCTTGAAGAACCCATCGAGCAGGTGGTGTCCTACTTCCGGCACGCCGCGCAGGGGCTGGAAGAGAAGAAACAGATTCTCTATTTGCTGGGGCCGGTGGGCGGCGGCAAATCGTCGATTGCCGAGCGCCTGAAGCAGTTGATGGAGCAGGTGCCGTTCTACGCGCTGAAGGATTCGCCGGTGAACGAATCGCCGCTCGGCCTGTTCAACGCGACCGAAGACGGCGCGGTGCTGCAGTCGCAGTACGGCATCGCGCCGCGCTACCTGGGCCGCGTGATGTCGCCCTGGGCCGTGAAGCGGCTGGAGGAGTACGGCGGCGACATCCGGCGCTTCCGGGTGGTCAAGCGTTATCCGTCGGTGCTGCGCCAGTGCGGCATTGCCAAGACCGAGCCGGGCGACGAGAACAACCAGGACATCTCCTCGCTGGTCGGCAAGATCGACATCCGCAAACTGGAAAACTTTGCACAGGACGACCCCGATGCCTACAGCTACTCGGGTGGCCTGTGTCTGGCCAACCAGGGTCTGCTGGAGTTCGTGGAGATGTTCAAGGCGCCGATCAAAGTGCTGCACCCGCTGCTGACCGCGACGCAGGAAGGCAACTACAAGGGCACCGAAGGCTTCGGCGCGATTCCATTCGATGGCATCGTGATGGCGCACTCCAACGAGAGCGAGTGGAAGGCCTTCAAGAACAACAAGAACAACGAGGCTTTTCTGGACCGCATCTACATCGTCAAGGTGCCCTACTGTCTGCGGGTGTCGGAAGAGATCAAGATTTACGAAAAGCTGATCCGCAATTCCTCGCTGTCCGAGGCGGTCTGCGCGCCCGGTGCGCTCAAGATGCTGGCGCAGTTTGCGGTGTTCACGCGGCTAAAGGAGCCCGAGAACTCCAGCATCTTCAGCAAGCTGCTGGTGTACGACGGCGAGAACCTGAAGGACACCGATCCCAAGGCCAAGAGCTACCAGGAGTACCGCGACTACGCGGGTGTGGACGAGGGCATGAGCGGCATTTCGACGCGCTTCGCGTTCAAGATCCTCTCGCGCGTGTTCAACTTCGACAGCACGGAAGTGGCGGCCAACCCGGTGCATCTGATGTATGTGCTGGAACAGCAGATCGAGCGCGAACAGTTCCCGCCCGAGACCGAGCAGAAATACCTGGCCTTCATCAAGGAAACGCTGGCGGTGCGCTACGCCGAGTTCATCGGCAAGGAAATCCAGACCGCGTACCTGGAGTCGTACTCGGAGTACGGGCAGAACATCTTCGATCGCTACGTGACCTACGCCGACTTCTGGATCCAGGACCAGGAGTACCGCGACACCGACACTGGCGAAATCTTCGATCGGGCCTCGCTCAACGCCGAACTGGAAAAGATCGAGAAGCCGGCCGGCATCAGCAACCCGAAGGATTTCCGCAACGAGATCGTCAACTTCGTGTTGCGCGCGCGGGCCAACCACGGTGGCAAGAATCCGCAGTGGACCAGTTACGAGAAGCTGCGGGCAGTGATCGAGAAGAAGATGTTCTCCAACACCGAGGACCTGCTGCCGGTGATTTCCTTCAACGCCAAGGCCAGTGCCGACGAGCAGAAGAAACACCAGGACTTCGTCAACCGCATGGTCGACAAGGGCTACACCACGCGGCAGGTGCGCCTGCTGTGCGACTGGTACCTGCGCGTGCGCAAGAGCTCGTAAGGCTCTCGTCCACGCGTTCGTGTTTCCCGGAGGTCACGGCCTCCGCCCAGCGAAAGGGCAGCACCCATGCTCCAGCAAATCGTCGACCGGCGGCTCTCGGGCAAGAACAAGTCCATTGGCAACCGCGAGCGTTTTCTGCGCCGCTACCGCGACCAGATCCGCGATGCGGTGCGCAAGGCTGTCTCCGGACGCAGCATTCACGACATCGAGCAGGGCGAGGACATCACCCTGCCGCGGCGCGATGTGTCTGAACCCGTGTTCGGCCACGGCCGCGGCGGCCTGCGCGAAACCGTGCACCCTGGCAACCAAGAGTATGTGCAGGGCGACCGCATCGCCCGTCCGCCTGGCGGTGGTGCCGGTGGCAGCGGCAAGGGACAGGCCTCGCCCGACGGCATGGGCGAGGACGACTTCGTGTTCCGCATCACCCGCGACGAGTTCATGCAGGTCTTCTTTGACGACCTGGCCTTGCCCCGTCTGGTGCGCACCCAGCTGCTGCCCGATGCGCCGGAGTGGAAGACCCAGCGCGCGGGTTTTGTGTCCGCCGGCAACCCGGCCAGCCTGCATGTGGTGCGCTCGGTGCGCACCGCGCTGGCCCGGCGCATCGCCATGGGCAGCGAGGTGCGGCGCCAGCTGCGCGAGGCCCAGGCCGCGCTGGCACTGGCCGAGACCGTGGATGAAACCGTCGGCGAATCCGATCGCCCCGAACTGGGCCTCCTTGAGGAGCGCGCGGTCCTGCTGAAGCGCCGGCTGCACCAGATTCCGTTTCTGGATCCGCTGGACTTGCGCTTTCGCAACCGGGTGCGCATCCCGCAGCCCACGGCCAAGGCCGCCATGTTCTGCCTGATGGACGTGTCGGGCTCCATGGACGAGGGCCGCAAGGACATCGCCAAGCGCTTCTTCATCCTGCTGCACCTGTTCCTGCGCCGGCACTATGAAAAAACCGAGGTCATCTTCATCCGCCACCACACGCAGGCCGCCGAAGTGAACGAAGAGGAATTTTTCCGCGCCACCGAAACCGGCGGCACGGTGGTGTCGAGCGCGCTCACGCTCATGCACCAGATCATTCAGCAGCGCTACCCGCCGAGCGACTGGAACATCTTTGGTGCCCAGGCGTCGGACGGTGACAACTGGTACCAGGATTCGTCGCGCTGCAGCGAGTTGCTGCAGCACAAGCTGCTGCCGCTGGTGCGCTACTTCGCCTATGTGCAGGTGGCCGGCGACGAGCAGAACCTGTGGGACGAATACAGCCGGCTGCAGCCTACGCAGCCGGCGTTTGCCATGCGCAAGATCACCACGCCCGCCGACATCTACCCGGTGTTCCGCGAGCTCTTCAAACAGACGGTGACGCCATGAGCCGTGAAGCCCATCCCTGGCTGGAGCCCTACCGCACACCGGCCCTGGCGGCACCTGCTGCTGTGGCGCCCCGCCGCGAACCGCTGCCGTGTCCGTCCGACTGGACCTTCGAGCTGATCCACACCTACCACGCCGAGATCGCGCGGGTGGCCGAGGCCTACGGCCTGGACACCTACCCGGTGCAGCTGGAGGTGATCACCGCCGAGCAGATGATCGACGCCTATGCCTCGCTGGGCATGCCCGTGCACTACCGGCACTGGTCCTTCGGCAAGGAATTCATCCACACCGAGAAGAACTACCGGCGCGGCCAGATGGGCCTGGCCTACGAGATCGTCATCAACTCGGATCCCTGCATCGCCTACCTGATGGAGGAAAACACGCTGACCATGCAGGCGCTGGTGATGGCGCACGCGTGTTACGGGCACAACGCCTTCTTCAAGGGCAACTACCTGTTCCGCATGTGGACCGACGCCTCGTCCATCGTCGACTACCTGGTCTATGCGCGCAGCTACATCGCCGAATGCGAGGAGCGCCACGGGCTGCAGGCGGTGGAGGAGGTGCTGGACTCGTGCCATGCCCTGATGGGGCAGGGCGTGGACCGCTACCGCCGGGCGCAGAAACCCTCGCTGGCGCAAGAGGAGGCGCGCCGGCAGGACCGCGAGGCCTACATGCAGCAGCAGGTGAACGACCTCTGGCGCACGCTGCCGCCATCGGCCGGCAAGCCCGCCGAGGCGGGGAGCCGCCGCTTTCCGGCCGAGCCGGAAGAGAACCTGCTGTACTTCATCGAGAAGCACGCCCCGCTGCTGGAGCCGTGGCAGCGCGAGATCGTGCGCATCGTGCGCAAGGCCGCGCAGTACTTCTACCCACAGCGGCAGACGCAGGTGATGAACGAGGGCTGGGCCACGTTCTGGCACCACACCATCCTCAACACGCTGTACGACGAGGGCCTGCTCACCGACGGCTTCATGATCGAGTTCCTGCGCTCGCACACCAACGTGGTCTACCAGCCGCCCGTGACGCATCCGGCCTACCGCGGCATCAACCCCTATGCGTTGGGCTTTGGCATGTTCACCGACCTGCGGCGCATTTGCGAGCACCCGACCGAGGAGGACCGTCGCTGGTTCCCGGATATTGCCGGCTCCGACTGGCGCCAGACGCTGGACCACGCCATGCGCCACTACCGCGACGAAAGTTTTGTGGGCCAGTTCCTGTCGCCCAAGCTGATGCGCGACATGCGCCTGTTCGCGGTGGTGGATGACGCGCGCAAGATGGAACTGGAGGTCAGCGCCATCCACGACGACAGCGGCTACCGGCGCGTGCGCGAGGCCCTGGCGCGGCAGTACGACCTGAGTGAACGCGAACCCAACATCCAGGTGTGGAGTGCCGACATCCGCGGCTCCCGTTCGCTCACGCTGCGGCACCTGCGCCAGCACGAGCGCCCGCTGGACGACAGCGTGCGCGAGGTGCTCAAGCACGTCACCCGGCTGTGGGGCTTCCGTGTCTGCCTGGAGAGCGTGGACCGCCAGGGCACCGTGGTGCAGCACTGGGATGCGGAGCCGCCTCGGTCTGCTTGAAACGTCGGTCGAGGACGTGGTTGCCTGAAAACGCGCAGGGGCGCGGTCAGACCGCGGCCTGAAGCCCGCTCTGGAAATGCTCGTTCATGCGCTGCACGGTGAGCGCCGCGTCGCGTGCCAGCAGGGCGCTCATGATGGCGCGGTGTTCGGCCAACGAGTCCTGCAGCCGGCCGGTCTTGAGCAGCGAGTTGTGGCGGTTGAGCTTCATCACCTTGCGCAGGTCGGCCACCATCTGCTGGCGCCAGCGGTTGTCCGCCATTTCCAGTAGCCGCATGTGGAACTGCTCGTTCAGGGCAAAGAAACGGTCTCGGTTGTCGGCGGCGGCCTCCAGCTCGGCATGCAGGGTGCGCAGTTCGTCCAGCTGCTCGTCGGTGCCGCGCTGGGCCACCACGCCGGCGGCGTCCGACTCCAGCAGGGCCAGCAGGTGGTACACGTCCGCCAGGTCTTTTTCCGACACCTCGGTCACGTAGGCGCCGCGCCGCACCTTCATCGTCACCAGACCCTCGGCGGCCAGCACCTTCAGCGCTTCGCGCAGCGGTGTGCGGCTGATGCCGTATTCCTCGGCAATCTTGAGTTCGTCGATCCAGCTGCCCGGCTCCAGCTCGCGGCTGAAGATGCGCTGGCGCAGCAGCTCGGCGACTTCTTCATACAGAGCACGAGGGGCGAGCGACAGGGCAGACATGGGGGGTGGGCGGAGCAGCTGAAGTGGAGAGGGGTGATTGTAGGCGACACAGAATATTTTGCATCAATAATTATGAATGATATAAAATGCTGCCTTCGCGAGTTGTCCTGCCACGTACTACCCTTCCACGCCATGAGCCATCCAGCGCCCGAATTCACGCCCGTCTCTCTTGAAGCCTGGACCAAGGCCGCCCAGAAGTCTGCCCCCGGGGGCGACGTGGGCGCGCTGGACTGGCTCACACCCGACGGCATCCGCGTCAAGCCGCTGTACACCGCCGAAGACACCGCTGGCCTGGCCTACACCAACACGCTGCCGGGCTTCGAGCCCTTCATCCGCGGTCCACAGGCCACCATGTACGCGGTGCGCCCCTGGACCATCCGCCAGTACGCCGGCTTCTCTACCGCGGAGGAATCCAACGCGTTCTACCGCAAGGCGTTGGCCGCCGGCGGGCAGGGCGTGTCGGTCGCCTTTGACCTGGCCACCCACCGCGGCTACGACTCCGATCACCCCCGTGTCACCGGCGACGTGGGCAAGGCCGGCGTGGCCATCGACTCGGTCGAGGACATGAAGATTCTCTTCAACGAGATCCCGCTGGACAAGGTCAGCGTCTCGATGACCATGAACGGCGCCGTGCTGCCGGTGCTGGCCGGCTACGTGGTGGCGGCAGAAGAGCAGGGGGTGAGCCAAGACAAGCTCTCCGGAACGATTCAGAACGACATTCTGAAAGAGTTCATGGTGCGCAACACCTACATCTACCCGCCCGAGCCGTCGATGAAGATCATCGGCGACATCATCGAGTACACGGCGCAGCACATGCCGAAGTTCAACTCGATCAGTATCAGCGGCTACCACATGCAGGAAGCCGGCGCCAACCAGGCGCTGGAGCTGGCCTTCACCCTGGCCGACGGCAAGGAGTACGTGAAGACCGCCATTGCCAAGGGCATGGACGTGGACGCGTTCGCCGGCCGCCTGAGCTTCTTCTGGGCGATCGGTATGAACTTCTACCTGGAGATCGCCAAGATGCGCGCCGCCCGCCTGCTGTGGACGCGCATCATGAAGGGCTTCGACGCCAAGAACCCCAAGAGCCTGATGCTGCGTACGCATTGCCAGACCTCGGGCTGGTCGCTCACCGAGCAGGACCCGTACAACAACGTGGTGCGCACCGCCATCGAGGCCATGGCGGCGGTGTTCGGCGGCACGCAGTCGCTGCACACCAACAGCTTTGACGAGGCCATTGCGCTGCCCACCGAGTTCAGCGCCCGCATTGCGCGCAACACGCAGCTCATCATCCAGGAAGAGACCCACATCACCAGCGTGGTCGACCCCTGGGCCGGCAGCTACATGATGGAGAGCCTCACGCAGGAAATGGCCGACAAGGCCTGGGCCATCATCGAAGAGGTCGAGGCCATGGGCGGCATGACCAAGGCCGTGGACAGCGGCTGGGCCAAGCTCAAGATCGAAGCCGCCGCTGCCGAGAAGCAGGCGCGCATCGACAGTGGCAAGGACGTGATCGTCGGCGTCAACAAGTACAAACTCAAGAACGAAGATCCGATCGAGGCGCGCGACATCGACAACGTGGCGGTGCGCGACGGGCAGATCGCCCGCCTGCAAGCCATCAAGGCCACGCGCGATGCGGCCCAGGTGGAAGCCGCGCTGAACGCGCTGACCGCTGCCGCCGACTCCGGCCAGGGCAACCTGTTGGACCTGTCGATCAAAGCCATCCGCCTGCGCGCCACGGTGGGCGAGGTGAGCGATGCGCTGGAAAAGGTGTATGGGCGCCACCGCGCCGACACGCAAAAGGTGACCGGTGTGTACGCTGCCGCTTACGACTCCGCCGAAGGCTGGGATGCGCTCAAAGGTGAAATCAACGCCTTCGCCGAGGCGCAAGGCCGTCGCCCGCGCGTGATGATCAGCAAGCTCGGCCAGGACGGCCACGACCGCGGCGCCAAGGTGGTGGCCACGGCCTTCGCCGACCTGGGCTTCGACGTGGACATGGGCCCACTGTTCCAGACGCCCGAAGAATGCGCCCGCCAGGCGATTGAAAACGACGTGCATGCGGTGGGCGTGTCCACCCTCGCCGCTGGCCACAAAACGCTGGTGCCGGCCATCATTGCCGAACTGAAAAAGCAGGGCGCCGACGACATCATCGTGTTCGTGGGTGGCGTCATCCCGCGTCAGGACTACGAGATGCTGTACGAGGCCGGCGTGAAAGGCATCTACGGCCCGGGCACCCCGATTCCGGCAAGTGCAAAGGACGTGCTGGAGCAGATCAAGAAGGCGCTGGGCTGAACTTGTTGAGGCTTTGATCGAGGGATATCATTTGATATCTATCAACGGAGGCTTGCCATGAGCGCACACACCGACACCGCCAAAATCTTCACCACAGGCCGCAGCCAAGCGGTGCGCCTGCCCAAAGCCTATCGCTTTGACACCGCCGAGGTGTTCATTGAGAAGGTGGGCAACACCGTCATTCTTCGCCCAAAAAGGGACGAGCCCGACGCTTGGGGCACGCGTTTGCAGTCCATCCTGAGTGGCTGGGAGGGCATGCCTGAAGAAATCGAGCGGGATCGAACCCTGCCGGTGGACGACATTGAGAGCCTTGACTGATGGCGACTCTGTACTTGCTTGACACCAACATGGTGATCTACATACAGCGCGGTGTGCCCAGCGTGCTCGCGCGCCTGAACGAGCTCGGGGCCGAACGGGTGGCGTTGTCGTCCATCGTGGTGGCCGAGTTGGCCTATGGCGTTGAGAAGAGTTTGCACAAAACACGCAACCGCAAGGTGCTGGAATTGTTCCTGAGCGAGGTGCGTGTGCTGCCCTGGACCCAAGAGGCCATGTGGCATTACGCCCAGCACAACCATGCGCTGCGCACGTCGGGCCAGCGCATCGGTGAAATGGATTTGTTGATTGGCTGCCATGCCTTGGCTTTGGATGCGGTTTGTGTGACCAACAACACCCGCGAATTCGAGTGCATCGACGGCCTGAAGCTGGAAAACTGGGCTCAACCCGGCGCGGCGGCATGACCTTCGACCAACTCTTTCACGGCCTGCTGCAAGGCGATGGCCTGGCCCAGCGCCGCGCCATGGCCAAGGCCATCACGCTGCTCGAATCGACCCGGGCCGACCACCGCGCGCAGGGCGACGAGCTGCTCACCGCGCTGCTGCCGCACACCGGCAGGAGCTTCCGTCTGGGCATCAGCGGCGTGCCCGGCGTCGGCAAGTCCACCTTCATCGAGGCACTGGGCCTGTACCTGATCGGCCAAGGCCACCGCGTGGCCGTGCTCACCATCGACCCCTCCAGCACGGTGTCGGGCGGCTCCATCCTCGGCGACAAGACCCGCATGGAGCACCTGAGCGTGCACGAACGGGCCTACATCCGCCCCAGCCCATCAAGCGGCACCCTGGGCGGCGTGGCCGAGAAAACGCGCGAGGCCATGCTGGTGTGCGAGGCCGCCGGTTACGACATCGTGATGGTGGAAACCGTGGGCGTGGGCCAGAGCGAGACGGCGGTGGCGAGCATGACCGACATGTTCGTGCTGCTGCAATTGCCCAACGCCGGCGACGATTTGCAGGCCATCAAGAAAGGCGTGATGGAAATCGCCGATCTGGTCGTCATCAACAAGGCCGACATCGACCCCGATGCCGCCACCCGCGCCCGCGCCCAGATCACCTCCAGCCTGCGACTGCTGGGGCTGCACGGTCGCAGCGAACACGCGCACCACGACGAGCGCATCTGGCACCCGCAGGTGATCCAGATCAGCGCCCTGCACAACCAAGGCGTCGACCGTTTCTGGGCCGAGGTCGCGCAATTCCAGACCCTGCAGAGCGCCAATGGCCGCCTGGCCGCGCGGCGACAGCAGCAGGCACGCGCCTGGATGTGGGAGCGCATCGACGCCGGCCTGAAGCAGGCCTTCCGCCTGCATCCCCAGGTACACGATCAGTTGCCCCGGCTGGAGCAGCAGGTGCTGGCCGGCCAGGTGCCGGCCTCGACCGCCGCGCGCCAGCTGTTGAATTTGTACGCTTCTTTTTCCCCCGTTCGGGCTGAGCCTGTCGAAGCCCCGGCGACCCTCCACTCCAGCCCTACGACAGGCTCAGGGCGATCGGACATTTGAGAACACGAACATGCAAGACATCCTGGACCAGCTGGAAAAGAAGCGCGCTGCGGCGCGACTCGGTGGCGGGCAGAAGCGCATCGACGCGCAGCACGCCAAAGGCAAGCTCACCGCCCGTGAGCGCATCGAGGTGCTGCTCGACGAAGGCAGCTTCGAAGAGTGGGACATGTTCGTGGAGCACCGCTGCACCGACTTCGGCATGCAGGACAACAAGGTGCCCAGCGACGGCGTGGTCACCGGCTACGGCATGATCAACGGCCGGCTGGTGTTCGTGTTCAGCCAGGACTTCACGGTCTTCGGCGGTGCGCTCTCCGAAGCCCATGCCGAGAAGATCTGCAAGATCATGGACCAGGCCATGAAGGTCGGCGCGCCGGTGATCGGCCTGAACGACTCGGGCGGCGCCCGCATCCAGGAAGGCGTGGCCTCGCTCGGCGGTTATGCCGAGGTGTTCCAGCGCAATGTGATGGCCAGCGGCGTGGTGCCGCAGATCAGCATGATCATGGGCCCTTCGGCCGGCGGCGCGGTGTACTCACCCGCCATGACCGACTTCATCTTCATGGTGAAGGATTCCAGCTACATGTTCGTCACCGGCCCCGAGGTGGTGAAGACCGTGACGCACGAGGAAGTGACGGCCGAGGAACTGGGCGGCGCCATCACCCACACCACCAAGAGCGGCGTGGCCGACCTGGCGTTTGACAACGATGTGGAGGCGCTGCTGATGCTGCGCCGGCTCTACAACTACCTGCCGCTGTCCAACCGCGAAAAGGCGCCCGTGCGCCCCAGCGGCGACCCGATCGACCGCGTCGAGATGAGCCTGGACACATTGGTGCCCGAGAATCCCAACAAGCCCTACGACATGAAGGAGCTGATCGTCAAGACGGTGGACGACGGCGACTTCTTCGAACTGCAGCCCGAGTACGCCAAGAACATCCTGATCGGCTTTGCCCGCATGGACGGCCAGACCGTGGGCATCGTCGCCAACCAGCCGCTGGTGCTGGCCGGCTGCCTGGACATCAAGTCGAGCATCAAGGCGGCGCGTTTCGTGCGCTTCTGCGACGCCTTCAACATTCCGGTCATCACCTTCGTGGACGTGCCCGGCTTCATGCCCGGCACCTCGCAGGAGTACGGCGGCATCATCAAGCACGGGGCCAAGCTGCTCTACGCGTACGCCGAGTGCACGGTGCCCAAGATCACCGTCATCACGCGCAAGGCCTACGGCGGCGCCTATGACGTGATGGCCTCCAAGCACCTGCGCGGCGACGTGAACTTCGCCTGGCCCAACGCCGAAATCGCGGTGATGGGGGCCAAGGGCGCGGTGGAAATCATCTTCCGCGAAGACAAGAACAACCCCGAGAAGCTGGCGGCCCGCGAAGCCGAGTACAAGGCCCGCTTCGCCAACCCCTTCGTGGCGGCCAACCGGGGCTACATCGACGACGTGATCATGCCGCACAACACCCGCAAGCGCATCTGCCGCTCGCTGGTGATGCTCAAGGACAAGAAGATCGAAAACCCGTGGCGCAAGCACGGGAACATTCCTCTTTGAGTTTCAGGGTGCTTGTCATGTCTGTTGCGTGCGCTGGACCGGAACGTGTGGGCGCTTTGCTCCGTGTCCCCCGCGCTGCGCGCTCCTCCTTTACCTGCGCAAAGCGCCCA
>JAGXRS010000099.1 GCA_018335615.1 Hydrogenophaga sp.
CACGCCCGCCGGCGGAGCCATCGCCTTGCCGCCGGGCGTGGCGCAGGTGGACGTGAGCGCCACGCTGGGGCTGGTGGTGGGCGCGTCCGACCCCGCGCAAGCGCCGGGCGCCGGCCTCACCGTGGCGGGCTGTGTGCTGCTCAACGACGTGGCGATTCCGCACGACAGCTACTACCGCCCGCCGGTGAAGCACCGCTGTGTGGACGGCTTCCTCGGCCTGGGCCCGGCCTGCGTGCCGCTGGCCGCACTCGGCGGTCTGGACGGCCTGTCGTCGCTCGCACTGGAGCTCCACATCAACGGCGAATGGCGGCAGACCGTGCACCTGCGCGATCTGGTGCGCGACGCCGCCACGCTGCTGGCCGACGTGACCGAGTTCATGACGCTGCAGCCGGGCGACGTGCTCATGCTCGGCACCGACTGCCTGCCCGACGGCAGCCGCGTGCGGGCCAGCGCGGGCGACACGGTGGAGATCCGTGCCGCCGGCTTCGCCCCGCTGCACAACCCTTTCGTGCAGGAAATGCCCGATGCCGGGCCTCCCTCCATCGGGCGCGCGCCATTGCGCGGGCAGCGAGCAGGCGTCGGCGCCGGGCGTGATGGCGCCACCGTGATGAAGCGAGCCCGCATCGCCTGGGCCGGCGCGGTCCACGACGCCATCGAGGCCGACGGCCAGCTGGAACTGCTCACGCCAGCCTTCCAGGGCCGGCGCGTCGGTTTTGACGAGGTGGTCTGGCTGCCGCCGCTGGCGCCCATCGACCGTCCGCGCACCGTGCTGGCCCTGGGCCTGAACTACGCCGACCACGCGAAGGAACTCGCCTTCAAGGCGCCCGACGAGCCGCTGGCTTTTGTGAAGGGCGAGGCCTCGCTGATCGGCCACCGCGCCCACACCGTGCGGCCTGACGGCGTGCAGTTCATGCACTACGAATGTGAGCTGGCGGTGGTGATCGGCAAGCCCGCCAAGCGCGTGAAAAAGGCCGACGCGCTGGACTTCGTGGCTGGCTACACCGTGGCCAACGACTACGCCATCCGCGACTACCTGGAGAACTGGTACCGCCCCAACCTGCGCGTGAAGAACCGCGACACCTGCACCCCCATCGGCCCCTGGCTGGTGGATGCGGCCGATGTGCCCGACCCACAGGCGCTGACGCTGCGCACCACGGTGAACGGCCGCGTGACGCAGCAGGGCAGCACCGCCGACATGGTCTTCGACGTGCCCACGCTGATCGAATACTTCAGCCGTTTTATGACCCTGATGCCCGGCGACATGATCCTCACCGGCACGCCCGACGGCGTGGTGGACTGCCAGCCGGGCGACGTGATCGTCACGTCCATCGAAGGCATCGGCGAGCTGGTCAACACCATCACAGTGGGACAACCGGTGACGCAAAGGGCGTCACAGCAAACGGGGAACGAGGTTTGACTCCAATTCAAGACGGAGCGAAATCGGAATCTGACCCCTATTTTCCAAAGTAGAGCAAACGGGGTCAGATCCCGATTCAGGACCGCGATCCCATCGGCGAAAAACATCTTCCAACGAAATCGGGCTCTGACCCCTTTTGCGGTCAAGCCGGAGAAAGTCCTTCCATGAAAACGAACCACCTCATCAACGGCAAAAGCGTCGAAGGCGCCGAGTATTTCGAAACCATCAACCCCGCCACGCAAAGCGTGCTGGCCGAGGTCGCCGCGGGCGGCACGCAAGAAGTCAACGCCGCCGTGCAGGCCGCCAAAGACGCCTTCCCCGCCTGGGCCGGCCTGCCCGCCACCGAGCGCGCGAAGAAGATCCGCGCGCTGGGCGAGTTGATCGCACAGCATGTGCCCGAGATTGCGCGCACCGAGACCGACGACACCGGCCAGACCATCTCGCAGACCGGCAAGCAGCTGGTGCCGCGCGCGGCCGACAACTTCACTTACTTCGCTGAGATGTGCACCCGCGTGGACGGCCACACCTACCCCACGCCCACGCACCTGAATTACACGCTGTTCCACCCGGTGGGCGTGTGCGCGCTCATCAGCCCGTGGAACGTGCCGTTCATGACGGCCACCTGGAAGGTTGCGCCGTGTCTCGCGTTCGGCAACACGGCGGTGCTGAAGATGAGCGAACTGTCGCCCATGACCGCGGCGCGCCTGGGAGAACTGGCGCTGGAGGCGGGTATTCCCGCGGGCGTGCTCAACATCGTCCATGGCTTTGGCAAGGAAGCGGGCGAACCGCTGTGCTCGCACCCGGACGTGCGCGCCATCTCGTTCACCGGCTCCACCGCCACCGGCAACCGCATCGTGCAGAGCGCGGGGTTGAAGAAGTTCAGCATGGAGCTGGGCGGCAAGAGTCCGTTCGTGGTCTTCGACGATGCGGATCTGGACCGCGCGCTGGACGCCGCGCTGTTCATGATCTTCAGCAACAACGGCGAGCGCTGCACCGCGGGCAGCCGCATCCTGGTGCAGCAGAGCATCTACGCCGACTTCGCGGCAAAGTTCGCCGAGCGGGCGAAGCGCATCACCGTGGGCGACCCGCAGGACGAGAAGACCATCATCGGTCCGATGATCAGCCAGGGGCATCTGGCGAAGGTGCGCAGCTACATCGAATTGGGCCCGAAGGAGGGCGCCACGCTGTTGTGCGGCGGGCTGGACCGGCCTTCGTACGCGGCCGAGCTGCCCGCCCATGTGCGCGCAGGCAACTTCGTGTGGCCGACGGTGTTTGCCGATGTGGACAACCGCATGCGCATTGCGCAGGAGGAAATTTTCGGCCCGGTGGCGTGCCTGATTCCGTTCCGCGACGAGGCGCACGCGATCGAGCTGGCCAATGACATCCAGTACGGTCTGTCGAGCTACGTGTGGACCGAGAACATCGGCCGCGCGCACCGGGTGGCCGCGGCGGTGGAAGCGGGCATGTGTTTCGTGAACTCGCAGAACGTGCGCGATTTGCGGCAGCCGTTTGGTGGGACGAAAGCCAGCGGCACGGGGCGCGAGGGTGGAACCTGGAGTTACGAGGTTTTTCTGGAACCGAAGAACGTGGCGGTGTCGCTCGGGTCACACCACATTCCGCATTGGGGCGTGTGAGGTGTTGGCTTGCGTTTCGCTCGGCGGTGTGGGCGGCATCAGCGCGTCCGGGTGCCCGGCTCCGCGAATGTCCCCCGGCCTTTGCTGCGCAAAGCCCTCCTCCTTTACTTCGCTGCGCCGGGCACCCGGACGCGCTGATTCCAACGTGGCGTTAGGGCTAATCAGGGCAACAAACGGGGACGACGTGAAAGCACGTCTCCCAGCTATTCAACGCTCGCGCACCGATGCGCATCGAGAGAAGGTGGTGATGGCTGTCTACCGCAGCGAAGTAAAGGAGGAGGGTTTTGCGCAGCAAAGCCCGGGGGACATTCGCGGAGGTAGACAGCCATCACCGCCTTCCACCACAAAAGCCAGCCGAGAGGCCAGCTGAAGAGTCAGCCAAGAAAAGGCAACCCAAAGGAGACAAACACCATGGGCAAAGTAGCACTGGTCGGCAAGATCACCCACGTCCCGTCGATGTACCTCAGCGAACTCGACGGTCCGCGCCAAGGCACGCGTCAAGACGCCATCGACGGCCATCAAGACATCGCGCGCCGTTGTAAGGCACTCGGCGTGGACACCATCGTCGTCTTCGACAGCCACTGGCTCGTCAACGCCAGTTACCACCTCAACTGCGCGCCGCACTGGCAAGGCCGCTTCACCAGCAACGAGCTGCCGCACTTCATCAGCAACATGGCCTACGCCTTCCCGGGCAACCCAGAACTGGGGCAGCTGCTGGCCCAGGTGGCGAACGAGCACGGCGTCGAAACCCTGGCCCACCACGCCACCACGCTGCAGCCAGAATACGGCACGCTCGTGCCCATGCGCTACATGAACGCCGACCAGCAGTTCAAGGCCATCTCGGTTTCGGCGCTGTGCACCTCGCACTACCTCAACGACAGCGTGCGCCTGGGCTGGGCCATGCGCCGCGCGGTGGAAGACCACTACGACGGCACCGTCGCCTTCCTCGCCAGCGGCAGCCTGAGCCACCGCTTCGCGCAGAACGGACTGGCGCCCGAGTTCGCCTTCAAGGTCTGGAGCCCCTTCCTGGAAACGCTGGACCACCGCGTGGTGCAGATGTGGGAAAACGGCGAGTGGGCCGACTTCTGCGGCATGCTGCCCGAGTACGCCGCCAAGGGCCACGGCGAGGGCTTCATGCACGACACCGCCATGATGCTGGGCGTGCTGGGCTGGAGCGAATACACCGGCCGCGCCGAAGTCGTCACGCCGTACTTTGGCGCCAGTGGCACGGGGCAGATCAACGCCGTGTTCCCGGTCACGCCCGTCACCGGCAAGACCATCCCCGCCGCGCAGGCCTCCACCGCCGATGGCTTCAGCCTCGTGAGTTCCCGTCTCTGAGCGCCACGCTGCCATGCCCCACCTCGTCATCCTCTACACCCCCAACCTCGACCGCCCCCCGGCAGAGGGCGGCGTCGACATGGGCGGCCTGTGCCGCGCGCTGTGCGACGCCATGCTCGCCGTGCGCGACGAGCAGGACAAACAAGTCTTCCCCACCGGCGGCACGCGCGTGCTGGCCTATCCCGCGTCGCACCACGCCGTGTCCGACGGTGGTGCCGCCGGTGAGGCCGCCGGTCTGGGTAGCGACTACGCCTTTGTCTACCTGAACCTGCGCATGGCCCGGGGCCGCAGCGCCACCGTGCACCAGCGCGTGGGCGAGGCGCTCAACGCCTGCGTGAAAGAACGATTCGCCGAACAGCTCGCGAAGCGGCCCATCGGCATCACCGTGCAAGTGGACGAAGGCCATGAGGTGTTCGACGCCAAGAACAGTTCGCTGCATCCCTTGTTCCAGAAGAAATGAGTTCCATGTTCGACGACACCCTCATCCAGCAACTCGCCGCCGAGCTGCAGCAGTCCCAGCAGACCCGCACGCCGGTCGAGCATTTCTCCAGACGCTTCCCCGGCATGACCATTGAGGATGGCTACCGCATCGGCCGCGCCTGGGTCGACCTGGAAAAGGCCGCTGGCAAGCAAGTCATCGGCCACAAGATCGGCCTCACCAGCCGCGCCATGCAGATCAGCAGCCAGATCGACGAGCCGGACTACGGCACGCTGCTCGACGACATGCTCTACACCGCCACAGCGGGCTCGGTGTTGAAGATTCCGATGGCGGATTTCATCGCGCCGCGCGTGGAAGTGGAACTGGCCTTCGTGCTCAAGGCGCCGCTGGCCGGGCCGAACGTCACGGTCGAAGACGTGCTGGCCGCCACCGACTTCATCACCCCCGCCATCGAGATCATCGATGCGCGTATCGAGCAGTTCGACCGCCACACCAAGGTGATGCGCAAGGTGTTCGACACCATCAGCGACAACGCGGCCAATGCGGGCATCGTCATCGGCACCGGCGACCCGGCTTTCCGTGCCGACCCGCGCGCCACCAACCGCCCCTGGTGCGGCGCCATCCTGCGGCAGAACGGCGCGGTCGAAGAAACCGGTCTGGCCGCCGGCGTGCAGGGCGACCCGGCCATCGGCATCGCCTGGCTGGCCAACAAGCTCGCGCCCTGGGGCGAGCGGCTGGAGGCCGGCGAGATTGTGCTCGCGGGCAGCTTCACGCGGCCGGTGGCGGCCAAGGCGGGCGATCTGTTCGAGGCCGACTACGGCCCGCTCGGCTGCCTGCGTTTCCAGTTCGTCTGACCCGTCAGGCACCTTTCCCGTCTGAAAGACCGACCCATGCAAACCCCCACCAACACCTTCAAGCAGGCGCTGGCCGCCGGCCAGCCGCAGATCGGCCTCTGGCTCGGCCTGGCCGACCCGTACTGCGCCGAAATCCTGGCCGGTGCCGGCTTCGACTGGCTGCTGATCGACGGCGAGCACGCGCCCAACGACGTGCGCAGCATCCTCACGCAGCTGCAGGCCCTCGACAGCGCGCGACACGCCCTGCCGCAGCTGCCCACACAGGCCGTGGCGCGGGTGCCGGTGGGCGAGACAGCCCTCATCAAGCAGTACCTCGACATCGGCGTGCAGACCATCCTGGTGCCCATGGTGGACACCGCCGCGCAGGCGGCGCAGCTGGTGCAGGCCATGCGCTACCCCCAGGCCGACGGGCAGGGCGGTATCCGCGGCA
>JAGXRS010000100.1 GCA_018335615.1 Hydrogenophaga sp.
GTATTCGGCCACGATCTTGTCCTGCTCCAGGCCGGTCAGGCGCTGCAGGCGCATCTGCAGGATTTCCTGTGCCTGCGTCTCGGACAGTCGGTACAGGCCGTCGCTGCCCATGCCGAAAGCTTTCTCCAGGCCGTCAGGGCGGTAGTCGTCCGCGTTGATGGTGCCGCCGTCGGCGCGGCTGCGGGTGAGCATCTCGCGCACCAGCGCGCTGTCCCATGGGCGAGACATCAACTCGGCCTTGGCCACCGGCGGGGTGGGGCTCTCGCGGATGATGCGGATGAAATCGTCGATGTTGGCCAGCGCCACCGCCAGGCCTTCCAGCACGTGGCCGCGCTCGCGCGCCTTGCGCAGGTTGAATACCGTGCGCCGCGTCACCACCTCGCGGCGGTGCTCCAGGAACACCTGGATCAGTTCGCGCAGGTTGCACAGACGGGGCTGCCCGTCGATCAGCGCCACCATGTTGATGCCGAAGGTGTCCTGCAGCTGCGTCTGCTTGTACAGGTTGTTGAGCACCACCTCGGGCACTTCGCCGCGCTTGAGTTCGATCACCAGGCGCATGCCCGACTTGTCGGACTCGTCCTGGATGTGGCTGATGCCCTCGATCTTCTTTTCGTGCACCAGCTCGGCAATGCGCTCCTGCAGCGTCTTCTTGTTCACCTGGTAGGGCAGCTCGTCCACGATGATGGACTGACGCTGGCCCCGGTCGATGTCTTCAAAGTGGCATTTGGCGCGCATCACCACGCGGCCGCGACCGGTGCGGTAGCCGTCCTTCACGCCCGTCACGCCGTAGATGATGCCGGCGGTGGGGAAGTCCGGCGCCGGGATGATCTCCATCAGCTCGTCGATGGTGGCTTCTGGGTGCTTGAGCAGGTGCAGGCAGGCGTCCACCACCTCATTGAGGTTGTGCGGCGGGATGTTGGTGGCCATGCCCACCGCAATGCCCGAGGAGCCATTGACCAGCAGGTTGGGCAGGCGCGAAGGCAGCACCAGCGGCTCTTTTTCGGAACCGTCGTAGTTGGGACCGAAGTTGACGGTTTCCTTGTCGATGTCGGCCAGCATCTCGTGCGCGATCTTGGAGAGGCGGATCTCCGTGTAGCGCATGGCGGCCGCGTTGTCACCGTCCACCGAGCCGAAGTTGCCTTGGCCGTCCACCAGCATGTGGCGCAGCGAAAAGTCCTGCGCCATGCGAACAATGGTGTCGTACACGGCACTGTCGCCGTGAGGGTGGTACTTACCGATGACGTCGCCGACGATGCGGGCCGACTTCTTGTACGGCCTGTTCCAGTCGTTGTTCAGCTCGTGCATGGCGAACAGCACCCGGCGGTGCACCGGCTTGAGACCGTCACGCGCGTCGGGCAGGGCGCGACCCACGATCACGCTCATGGCGTAATCCAGGTAACTGCGGCGCATTTCCTCTTCGAGGCTGATCGGCAAGGTCTCTTTGGCAAACTGAGTCATGAGCGGGGGCAAGGTCCATGTAGGGGCCAAAAGGCAACCTCACATTTTAGTAGCGTCTAAATGCGGCGCCCTGTTTGGTTTTCTGTGGTGCCCCAACAACGAACGGTCGATGGATGCCGAAAGGGAGGCCTCCGGGTCCCCGAAGGGCGGGCATGCGGCTCACATGCTTGTGGCACAATAATTTCAGCGTTTCGAGTGGTGGTCACTTCGGACGTCATCGATTACGCAGTCTGTCTGCGGTTTACCTAGAGGAATACCATGAAAAAACTGAACAAAGTGGCAATGCTGTTTGCAACTGCCGCCATGGCAACGGCCGCTGGCGCCCAGACCATCGACAACTGGCGTGCAGCTGACGGCACCGTCTGGAAGAACGGCACCAACGAACTGTGCTGGCGTGATGCCAACTGGACGCCTGCCACGGCAGCTCAGGGTTGCGACGGCGCCATCGTGCCGGCCGCTGCACCAGCACCGGCACCAGCGCCCGCACCAGCACCGGCTCCTGCACCGGCTCCGGCGCCTGCACCCGCTCCAGCACCCGCACCCGCACCCGCACCAGCGCCCGCCGCTGCCAAGGTGACCTACGCTGCTGACGCCTTCTTCGACTTTGACCGTGCAGTCCTCAAGACCGAAGGCAAAGCCAAGCTGGACGACCTGGCCAGCAAGGTCGGTGGCATCAACCTGGAAGTCGTGATCGCCGTTGGCCACACCGACTCGACCGGCCCTGCCGGTTACAACCAGGCTCTGTCGGTGCGCCGTGCTGAAGCCGTGAAGGCCTATCTGGTGAGCAAAGGCATTGAAAGCAACCGCATCTACACCGAAGGCAAGGGCCTGACCCAGCCGGTTGCTGACAACAGCACCCGCGAAGGCCGTGCCAAGAACCGCCGCGTGGAAGTGGAAGTGGTTGGCACCCGCGCCAACTGATCGCCTCAGTTCAGGTTCAGAAACCGCGCTTCGGCGCGGTTTTTTTATGGAGTGGCGATAATCGCTTCATGAACTCAAACGTCAATGCAGATCCGGCCGAATTGGCCAAGTTTTCCGACCTGGCCCATCGCTGGTGGGATCCAGAAAGCGAATTTCGTCCTTTGCACCAGATCAATCCGCTGCGCTTGGACTGGATTGATGGTCTGGCGTCGCTGAAGGGCAAAGCCGTGCTGGACATCGGTTGTGGCGGCGGCATTTTGTCCGACTCGATGGCTCGAAGGGGTGCTCAGGTCACGGGCATCGACCTCTCGGTGAAAGCCCTGCGTGTGGCGCAACTGCATGCGCTGGAAGCTGGCACGGACCAGGTGGAGTACCGCGAGATCAGCGCTGAAAGCCTGGCCGCAGCCCAGCCCGAGAGTTTCGATGTGGTCACCTGCATGGAAATGCTCGAGCACGTGCCCGACCCTGCCTCGGTGGTGAAGGCTTGCCAGGCGCTTGTCAAGCCAGGCGGCTGGGTGTTTTTCTCCACCATCAACCGCAATCCGAAGTCTTTTCTCTTCGCCATCATCGGTGCCGAGTACATCCTGCAGATGCTCCCCAAGGGCACGCATGAGTACGCCAAGATGATCAAGCCCAGCGAGCTCGCCAGCTATTGCAGGGCGGCGGGACTGGACTTGGCGGCGACCCGTGGCATGGAGTACAACCCGCTGACGCGACGCTACTGGCTGAGTGCCGATACGAGCGTCAATTACCTGTTTGCGACCCGCAAGCCATGAGTGCGGCGCTGTTTCGCGGCGTGCGTGCGATTCTGTTCGATCTGGATGGCACCCTGATCGACAGCGCCCCCGATCTGGGCTGGGCGGCGGATCAGATGCGAACGCGTCGCGGACTGCCGTCCCTGCCGCTGGAATGTTACCGTTCTCGCGCCGGTTCGGGGGCTCGCGGTATGCTTCAGGTGGCGTTTGGCATCGACAGCCAGCACGAGGAATACGAAACCCTCAAGGAAGAGTTTTTCCTGAGTTACGAAAGCTGCCTCACCAGGGTCACTCAGCCGTTTCCGGAAGTGGATGCGTTGCTGGAGCAGCTGCAGAGCCGAGGGCTGAGCTGGGGTATCGTCACCAACAAGTCGCAGCGCTTCACTGTACCGCTCTCGCGCGACCTGGCCGTTTTCCGCCAGGCCTCGACGCTGATCAGCGGTGACACTACCCCGCACGCCAAGCCCCATCCTGCGCCACTCCTGGAGGCGGCCCGCGAGCTGAACCTGTTGCCTTCGCAATGTGTGTATGTGGGGGACGACGAACGCGACATCGTGGCCGGCCGTGCTGCGGGCATGCGCACCGTGGCGGCCTGTTATGGCTACCTGGGTGCCGACGCGGATGTGAACAGCTGGCGTGCAGATGCCGAAGTATCTTCACCCCTTGGGCTCTTGAAATGGCTCGATCTGCCTTAAAATGAGTGCTCAGGGGCTGCACTGGTTTCGACGTGGGTTCGGACGCGCAGCAGGGCATGTCGAGGTTCTGTCACCTCGTAAAACCGCA
>JAGXRS010000101.1 GCA_018335615.1 Hydrogenophaga sp.
ACCGCCACGCCAGCCGGCGGGGCGCTGCCGTGTGGGGGTCAGTCTTTCAGCGGCACCGGCGCGCGCTTGAGCGCCAGCCGACGCTCGGCGTAATCCGGCATCACGCCCGCCACCACGGCCCAGAACCGCGGGCTGTGGTCCATGTGGCGCAGGTGGCTGAGTTCGTGCACCACCACGTAGTCCACCAGGTCCATGCCGAGGTGGATCAGGCGCCAGTTCAGGCGGATGCTGCCGTCCACGCTGGCGCTGCCCCAGCGCGTGCCGGCGCTGGACAGGCGCAGGCTCTTGTGCTGCACACCGACCCGCGGCGCGAAGTGCGCCAACCGCTCGGTGAACACGCGCCTGGCCTGACGCATCAGCCAGGCCTGCGCCGCATCGCGGATCTGGGCCTCGGTGGCGCTGTGCGCCAGCCCCAGCCGCAGGCGGGCCACGGGTTCGCTGCCGTCGGCCTGCGGCGCGGGCGGGTCGAGCACGGCGCCGGCTTCGGCGAAGCTGTGCGAAGGATCGAGCACCAGGCGCACGCGCTGGCCCAGAAAGCGCAGTTCCGCACCGTCGGCCCACACGGGCCGGGCCTGCGCCAGTTCACCGGCGCGGTGGCGCGCGCTCTGCAGCTTGTCCAGCACCCAGGCCGACTTGCTGTGCAGCAGCGCCTCCACTTCGCCCACCGGCGTCCAGCGCGGTGCGCTCACGCTCAGGCCCTCGCCCGTGACACGCAGGCCGATGGTGCGGCGCTGGCCGCGCTTGAATTCGTAGGCCACGTCGCAGCCCGGCAACTTGACCAGCCGATTCGCGCGCGGGTGGGGCCAGGTGGCGGGCGGAAGCACGTCGCTCAGCGGCAACGCGGGCGGCGGCGGTTCTGCCACTTTTCGGCGCTTCACCGGCGCAGCGGCATCCACCTGGGGCGGGGCCTTGCGCTCAGGCGGAGCGATCGGCTCGGGTCCGCCGAAAAAGTCCAGCGCGAGTTGAATCAAGACCTGCATCGGGCGAGAGGAACAAACAAGGGTCAAGCCCGCACAGCGATCCGTGCGCCTGCCGTCCATCCGGCGTATGTGCCGCCCACCAGAACGCGGCGGATCGGGCTCAGGCAGTGGCGGCGCGACAGGCCTGAACCCGGAGATGCCGCGGAACGGGCTCCGCCAGGCCGCAGGTGTTGCCCCCTTGAGGGGGCTGAGGGCCGCGGCTCCGAGCCTGCCTGCGCAGGCTTGGATGGACCCGAAGAGCAGCAGCGGCCTCTGGCGGCTGCCTGTGCGCGAAGCGGCGCGGAGGTGTTCACTTGTACGCCTCGGGGTCCAGGCGCCGCATCTCGGCCTCGATCCAGGCCTCCACTTCCTCCATCAGCTCGTCCGGCCGGCGCCCGACGCTGGGGATGGGTTTGCCGATGGAGAACTCCACCACGCCCGGCTTCTTGATGAAGGCCTTGCGCGGCCAGCACTTGGCCGATGTGACGGCGATCGGGATCACCGGTGCGCCGGTGCGGATGGCCAGCCGCGTGCCGCCGCTCTTGTAGGTGCCCTTCTGCCCGCGGTCGATGCGCGTGCCTTCCGGGAACATGATGACCCAGGTGCCCTGGTCGAGCAGGCGCTGGCCCTGCTGCACCACCTTGGCGAACGCCCGGGCGCCGTCGGCGCGGTCGATGTGGATCATGTCCATGCGCGCCATGGCCCAGCCGAAGAAGGGCACGCGCAGCAGTTCCTTCTTGAACACATAGGCCAGCGGGTGCGGCATCAGCGCCGGCATGCACAAGGTTTCCCAGGTGGACTGGTGCTTGATCAGCAGCACGGCCGGCGCGGTGCTGCCCACCGGCAGGTTCTCGTAGCCGATCACTTGGTTGCGGATGCCCAGGATCACCGTGCCACTGTCCACTGCCAGCTTGAGCCAGCGCGCGCACATCCAGTAGATACGGGTGCTGTTCATGAACGGCGCCGCCACCACCACCGCCAGCGCCCAGGGCACCACGGTCACCGCCATGAACAGGAGGTGCAGGACGGAGCGCAGAAAGTTGATGAGGATCATGGGTGAAGCAAAAGAGAGAGGGTCAGCCGGCGGACTGCGCCAGCAGCCAGTCGGCGAAGGCCGACAGGTCGGCATGGGCACGCACACCCGACGGCAGTTCGGGGGCGAGCATGGCCAGGTCGGTGTCCAGGCCCGGGCCGACTTTGTCGCGCAGGTGGCCCGACTGGCCCGTCAACAGCAGATGGGCCGGGCACTCGGCCGCCGCGGCGGCCTGCACATGGCGAATGGCATTGCCCACCGCGGGCACCTCGGTGAGCGAGACGCCGAAGCGCTGGCCGATCTGGAAAAACAGCCCAGGCTCGGGCTTGCGGCAGGTGCAGCCGTCTTCCGGCGCGTGCGGGCAGAAAAACACCGCCTCGACACGCCCGCCCGCGGCCGCCAGCTGGCGGTGCATCTTGGCATGGATGGCGTTGAGCGCCGCCATGTCGAACAGCCCGCGCCCGATGCCGGACTGGTTGGTGGCAATCACCACGCGCCAGCCGCCGTGGTTCAGCCGCGCCACCGCCTCCAGCGCCCCGGGCAGCGCCTCCCACTCGTCCGGCGAGGCCACGTAGTCTTCGCGGTTGCGGTTGAGCGTGCCGTCGCGGTCGATGATGAGCAGTTTCATGCGGTGCTCCACACAGGTGGGGGCCGGGGTGCGGGACGGGTCAGGTCGCCAGCCGCGAGAGGTCGGCCACGCGGTTCATGGCCTGGTGCAGTTCGCGCAGCAGACCCAGGCGGTTGGCCTTGAGGGCCGGGTCGTCCGCGTTGACCATCACGCCGTCGAAGAAGGCATCGACGGCGGCACGCAGCGCGGCCAGCGCCTGCAGGCTGCCGGTGTGGTCGCCCGCCTCAAACTTCGTGTTGGCCGCGGGCACCGTGGCCTGCATCGCGGCGTACAGGTCTTTCTCCGCGGCTTCCACGAACAGCGCCGGGTTGACCGCCGCGCCCTCGCCTTCGGACTTCTTGAGGATGTTGCCGATGCGCTTGTTGGCCGCGGCGAGCGCCGGCGCCTCGGGCAACGCGGCAAAAGCACGCACCGCCTGCAGGCGCTGGGCCACGTCGGCCAGGCGCTGCGGGCGCAGGGCCAGCACGGCGTCCACTTCCTGTGCGCTGGCGCCCTGCTCGCGCAGGCCACCGGCGAGGCGGTCGTACATGAAATCGGCCAGGGCCGGCGTGGCGTCGGTGATCTTGTCGCCGAAGGCGGGCACGGCCGCCGCCAGCAGCGCCGAGAGTTGCAGCGGCAGGTCTTTCTCAACCAGCATGCGGATCACGCCCAGCGCGTGGCGGCGCAGCGCGAACGGGTCCTTGTCGCCGGTCGGCAGGTTGCCGATGCCGAACATGCCCACCAGCGTTTCCAGCTTGTCGGCCAACGCCACCACCACGCCCGTCATCGTGCGGGGCAGCTCGTCGCCTGCGAAACGCGGCTTGTAGTGGTCTTCGATGGCGAAGGCGATGTCTTCGCCCAGGCCGTCGTGGCGCGCGTAGTAGCCGCCCATGATGCCCTGCAGCTCGGGGAACTCGCCCACCATGTCGGTCACGAGATCGGTCTTGGCCAGGCGCGCGGCCAGCAGCGAACGCGCGGCCAGATCGGCACCGCCCAGCTGCAGGCCGACGGTCTCGGCGATGGCGCAGACACGCTCCATGCGCTCGCCCTGCGTGCCCAGCTTGTTGTGATACACCACCTTGGCCAGGCCCGGCACGCGGCTCTCCAGCGTCTTCTTGCGGTCTTGGTCAAAGAAGAACTTGGCGTCGGCCAGGCGCGGGCGCACCACGCGCTCGTTGCCGCCGATCACCGCGCTGGCATCCGCCGGGCTGATGTTGCTCACCACCAGGAAGCGGTTCGTGAGCTTGCCGGTGGCATCGAGCAGCGGGAAGTACTTCTGGTTGGCCTTCATCGTGAGGATCAGGCATTCCTGCGGCACGCCGAGGAATTCGGACTCGAACTGGCAGGTGAGCACGTTCGGGCGCTCGACCAGCGCGGTCACCTCGTCCAGCAGTGCGTCGTCTTCAATGGGCTTGCAACCGCCGCCCACCTGGGCCGCGGCGGCGGCCAGCTGGCGCGCGATCTCGGCCTTGCGTTCAGTGAACGAGGCGATGACGGCACCGTCTTTCGCCAGCGTGGCGGCGTAGGCATCGGCATCGGCCAGCACCACCGGGTCCACGGCCGCCTCGAAGCGGTGGCCGTGCGTGGCGTTGCCCGCTTTCAGGCCGAGCGCTTTCACCGGCACCACGTCGGCACCGTGCAGCGCCACCAGCCCGTGCGCGGGGCGCACGAAGTGCACGCTGGTCCAGCCGGGCAGCTCGCAATCGGTTTCCAGCTGGTAGCTCATCACCTTCGGGATGGGCAGCTTGGCAATCGCCTCATCCAGCGCCTTCTGCAGGCCGGCGGACAGGTCCACGCCCGGCTGCACGCTGTCGAAGAACAGGGCCTCGCCCTTGCCGTCGGGCGCGCGCTTGAGGCCGGCCACGGCCGACGCGTCGGCGCCCAGACCGGCCAAGCGCTTGAGCAAGGCGGGCGTGGGGGCACCGCTGGCGTCCAGGCCCACGCTCACGGGCATGAGCTTCTGCGACACGGCCTTGTCGGCGGCGCGCGCGGCCACGGCGGTCACATGCGCGGCCAGGCGGCGCGGCGAGGCAAACGGCGTGACCTGCGAATCCGCAGCGGCTAGGCCCTGGGCCTTCAGTTGATCGGCGAGGACGGCGGCGAAAGCGTCACCCAGCTTCTTGAGCGCCTTGGGCGGCAGCTCTTCCACAAACAGTTCGACGAGGAGGTTCTTGTGTGTCATGTGTAGGTTCACCAATCAAGCCGTTCGGGCTGAGCCCGTCGAAGCCCTTCGACAAGCTCAGGGCGAACGGGGGTGTGAGCAGTCAGGCGGCCTTTTTCGTCATCTGTTCCACCCACTCGCGGGGCGCCATGGGGAAGCCCAGGCGCTCGCGGCTCTCGTAGTAGCTCTGCGCCACGGCGCGCGCCAAGTTGCGGATACGGCCGATGTAGGCGGCGCGCTCGGTGACGCTGATGGCGCCGCGCGCGTCCAGCAGGTTGAAGCTGTGCGCGCACTTCAACACCTGCTCGTAGGCCGGCAGCGCGAGCTGCTGCTCGATCAGGTACTTGGCCTGCTTCTCATGCGCACCGAAGGCAGTGAACAGGAAGTCGGCGTCGCTGTGCTCGAAGTTGTAGGTGGACTGCTCGACTTCGTTCTGGTGGTAGACGTCGCCGTAGCTCATGGTCTCGGTCCACTTCAGGTCGTAGACGTTGTCCACGCCCTGCAGGTACATGGCCAGGCGCTCCAGGCCGTAGGTGATCTCGCCGGTGGCGGGCTTGCAGTCGATGCCGCCCACCTGCTGGAA
>JAGXRS010000102.1 GCA_018335615.1 Hydrogenophaga sp.
CAGCGCATCGACCTGCTGGGCGTGAAGAAGGAAGACCTGGTCAACGTCTGGAAAGACATCGGCATGCCCAGCGGCCACGCCTACGCCAAGGCGCTGCGCACGGTGAAGACCTGTGTCGGGTCAGAGTGGTGCCGCATGGGCACACAGGACAGCACCCAGATGGGCAAGGACCTGGAGCGCGCCATGTGGCGCATGTACGCCCCGCACAAGGTGAAGTTCGCCGTGAGCGGCTGCCCGCGCAACTGCGCCGAGTCGGGCATCAAGGACGTGGGCATCATCGGCGTGGACAGCGGCTGGGAGATGTACGTGGGCGGCAACGGCGGCATCAAGACCGAGGTGGCCCACTTCCTGGTCAAGCTCAAGACCGCCGAAGAAGTGATGGAGTACACCGGCGCCTTCATGCAGCTCTACCGCCTGGAAGGCTGGTACCTGGAGCGCACGGTGCATTACATCAACCGCGTGGGCCTGGACCATGTGAAGCGCCGCATTCTGGAAGACGCCGCGGGCCGCAAGGCGCTGTGGGAGCAGCTGCAGTTCGCGCTCGACGGCGAACCCGACCCGTGGTTCGACTTCCAGCAAGCCGCCGTGGACACGCGCCAGTTCATGCCCATCAAGGCCATCGATGCCCCGGCGTTGACCGAATCCACCGCCCTGTGAAGCCGACAACCATGAACGCATCTCTGATCAACCGCCGGCAGCTGATCACCGCCGCTGCCGTCGCGTTTCCCCTGCTGAGGGCGCACGCCCAGGTGCTGGACCTGAACGACGCCATCAACAAAGCCGGTCGCCAGCGCATGCTCTCGCAGCGCATGGGCAAGGCCTGGCTGGCGCTGGTGCACCAGACCGAAAGCGCCAGCGCGCAGGCGGTGCTCGACCGGTCGATGGCCCTGTTCGACCGCCAGCTGGTGGAACTGAAGGCCTTCGCGCCCTCGGCCGACATCCGCGACACCTATGTGAAGCTGGAAACGGCCTGGAGCGACTACAAGACCACCCTGGTGGGCTCGGCACCCAGCAAGGCCGGCGCGGCCGCTGTGTTGCAGGCCGATGCGCGGGTGCTGGCGCTCGCCCACCAGGGCACGGTGCAGTACGAAGCAGCCCTGGCACGCCCGGTGGGCAAGCTGGTGAACGTGGCGGGCCGCCAGCGCATGCTGTCGCAGCGCATGGCCAAGTTCTACTTCGCCGCCACGCTGCCCATCGACGCCACCGTGGCCACGGCCGAGATCGGCAAGTCGCGCACCGAATTCCTGGGCGCCATGGAGGTGCTGCGCAACGCACCCGAAGCCAACGACCGCATCCGCTCGGAACTGCAGCTGGCCGACAACCAGTGGCTCTTCTTCGACCAGGCGCTGCAACGCATGCAGACCACAGGCGTTACCGCCAAGCCGCTCTCCGACGTGTTCGTGACGAGTGAAAACCTGCTCAGCGTCATGGACCGGGTCACCGGCCTGTTCGCTTCGATCAAAACCTGAGGGATTGAACCCATGAGCCACTGGACCCCTATCTGCCGCGTTGAAGACATTCCCGTGCTCGGCTCGCGCCGCGTGGCGCGTGCGCAAGGACTGGATGTCGCCATCTTCCGCAACGACCAAAACGACGTGTTTGCGCTCCTCGATCGCTGCCCGCACAAGGGCGGCCCGCTGTCGCAAGGCATCGTGTTCGGCACGCAGGTGGCCTGCCCCCTGCACAACTGGACCATCGGCCTGTGCGACGGCCAGGCCTCGGCGCCCGACGAAGGCTGCACGCCGAAATTTGCGGTGAAGGTGGAGAACGGCGAGGTGTTTCTCGACGCGCACCAACTCGCTACGCAGGCGATCGACCTGGTGCGCCCCGTGGCCGGCCCGGCACGCCGTGTCTTGTCCCCTCTCCCGCTGGGAGAGGGCTAGGGTGAGGGCCGGCGCCGTGCAAGCCAATTCCGCCCACAGCACCCGCTCCACCTGCCCGTATTGCGGCGTCGGCTGCGGCGTCATCATCGAGTCGCAGGGGCAGCAGATCACCGGGGTGCGGGGCGACCCGGACCATCCGGCCAACTTCGGCAAGCTCTGCACCAAGGGCGCCACGCTGCACCTGACCGCCAGCCCGGCCATCACGCGCCAGGCGCGGCTGCTGCAGCCCATGCGGCGCGCGCAGCGCGGCCAGCCGCCGGCGGCCGTGGGCTGGGACGCGGCGCTGGATGAGGCCAGCATGCGGTTTGCCGACACCGTGCGCCGGCACGGGCCCGACGCGGTGGGTTTCTACGTCAGCGGCCAGCTGCTCACGGAGGACTATTACGTCTTCAACAAGCTGGCCAAGGGCCTGATCGGCACCAACAACATCGACACCAATTCCCGCCTGTGCATGAGCAGCGCGGTGGCCGGCTACAAGCTCACGCTGGGCGCCGACGCTCCCCCGGCCTGTTACGACGACGTGAACCACGCGGCCTGCCTGTTCATCGTCGGCAGCAACGCGGCCTTTGCCCACCCGGTGCTGTTCCGCCGCATCGAAGCGGCGAAGCAGGCCAACCCGGCCATGAAGGTGATCGTGGCGGACCCCCGCCGCACCGACACCGCCGGCCTGGCCGACCTGTACCTGCCGCTGCAGCCCGGCACCGATGTGATGCTGTTCCACGGTCTGCTGCACATCATGCTGTGGGAAGGCTGGACGGATGCGGCCTACATCGCGGCGCACACCAGCGGCTTCGATGCGCTCAAGGCGCTGGTGCGCGACTTCACGCCCGACCTCGTGGCGCAGACCTGCGGCCTCCGGAAAGAAGACCTGTTCACCGCCGCGAGGTGGTTCGCTGGCCTTGGCGGCCAGGGGTTCGCCGGCCTGGAAGACGCCGGGCCGCGCCAGCCCACGCTCAGCCTGTACTGCCAGGGCCTGAACCAGAGCAGCAGCGGCACGGCCAAGAATGCCAGCCTCATCAACCTGCACCTGGCCACCGGCCAGATCGGCAAGCCCGGCGCCGGCCCGTTTTCGCTCACTGGCCAGCCCAACGCCATGGGCGGGCGCGAAGTGGGCGGCCTGG
>JAGXRS010000103.1 GCA_018335615.1 Hydrogenophaga sp.
ACCTCGGCGAGGCCTACCAGTTCGTGCTCAACCACGTGGTTGAGCTCGACGACCCGCTTGAGTTGCACCCCATCCGTTACGAGGAGACCTGACCATGCCCCGCCTGCGCGACATCGCAAAACTCATCCGGACCAAGAACGCCGGCCCGTTCCAGCTCACCCTGGACATCATGTTCCCTGACGCCGCCAGCTACGAGCATGTGGTTGCCAGCGGCGTCATCAACAAGCCCGCCATGGCGGCCTTTTTCAAGGTCGACGAATCCAAGGTCCGGCTCTTCAACTACGCGCCGGGCAACGCCATCAAGGTCACGGTGCCCCGACTGGTCACTTCAGGCGATCCCGCCGACACCGATCTGTTCGGCGGCCAGCAGTTCGGCCCGCTGGTCGATCTGGACGTCCCGCCGCGCACCGCCTGAGCGGTCGAGGATCACGCTGCACCGCTCTTCAGATCACCCATACCTCACCCATCCACAGAGAGACGCCACCATGACCAAGAACATCCTGCGCAACATCGTCAAGGACGCCACCGCCTGGAAGGCCGCAGACGTCCAGAACGACAGCTCCTGGGTCTACCACCTCACCCCCGCCGAACTCGATGACATCGACGCTGCCTTTCGCCAGGTGCAGGCCAGCGGCCAGACCTGGGGCGAGTTTGGCAAAGAGGATTTCGTGCTGCCCGTGCTGGCAGAGAAACTGCGCAACATCGACGACCAGATCCGCAATGGCCGGGGCTTCGTGCTGCTCAAGGGCTTCCCGGTGAAGCGCTACACGCTCGACGAGATCAAAACCATTTACTGGGGCCTGGGCACCCACATGGGGCAGGTGATCTCGCACAACGTGGCCGGCGATTTCGTGGCCGCCGTGACCGATCTGGCCCTCAACTCGTCAGACCCGAACCGCCGCAACAACACCACCAACCAGCTGCTGGACCCGCACACCGATCTGGCCGATGTGGTCTCCTTGCTGTGTGTTGAGCAGGCCCAAGAGGGCGGTATGAGCAGCCTGGTCAGCACCGTGGCCATACACAACGAGGTCTTGCAGCACCACCCGGAATACCTGGAGGTGCTGTACGAGGGCTTCTACCACGACTACCGCGGCTACGGCCCCAACGCAGACCCGAACGAAGTGACGGCCACGCCCATTCCGGTCTTTGAATACAACAACGGCCGCGTGAACTGCGCCTTTGCGAAGAAGATCATCGAGACCGGTGCGAAGAAGCGGGGCGTGCCCCTGACCCCGCTGCAGCAAGCGGCCATTGACTATGTGCACGAACTGGGCACGCGCGAGGACATGCGGGTGGACATGATGCTGGAGCCTGGCGACATCCAGATCATCAACAACTACATCACGCTGCATTCGCGCAGCAACTACTTCGACCACGACGACGGCCGCAAGCGCTACCTGCTGCGCATGTGGATCAACCTGGAAGACAGCGTGCAGCTGTCGCCCGATTTCGCCTCGTTTGTGCGCCGGGGCATCCCCGCCCTCAAACAAGTCGCCTGAGCGGCCGTGTTGCAAAAGGATTTGCCATGACCGCCGTCACACAGCCACTTGCCCGCTTCGCTGCCGACCTGCGTTTTGATGATCTGCCCCCGGAGGTGGTCGAGCGCACCAAGCTGCTCTTCATGGACCTGAGCGGCATCATCATCCGTTCGCAGAGCCTGGACTCGTCGCTGGTGCTCAAAGAGACGCTGCGCGATCTCGGGCTCGCCAGCGGTGCCCTCCAGGTGCAGGGCAGTGCCGAGCGTTGGTTGCCGCAGGCCGCCGCTTTGCTGGCGGGTGCCGCGGCGCACAGCCTCGACTTTGACGACACCCACGCGCCCGCCCAGCTGCACCCGGGTGCACCCATCATCCCGGCCGCACTGGCTGCAGCCCAGATGGTCGGCGCCAGCACACGCGACCTGATCGTCGGCATCGTGGCAGGGTACGAGGTCATGATCCGCGTCGCACTGGGGCTGCCGGTGCTCAAACACGGCGAGCGGGGCTTTCACCCCAGCGCCACCGTGGGTGTGTTCGGCGCCACAGCGGCAGCGGGCAACCTGTTCAAGCTCAGCCCCGAGCAGATGGAGCACGCCTTCGGGACCGCGCTCAGCGAGTCGGCCGGCACCGGGCAGTTTGTGGTGAACGGTGCCTGGACCAAGCGCTTTCATGTGGGCAACGCCGCCGCTGGCGGTGTGCTGGCGGCGTCGCTGGCGCGCCGGGGTTACACCGGTGCCACGCAGGCGTTTGAGGGCAAAGAGGGCTTCTTCAACGTGTACTCTCCCGCGCCGCAACCCGACAAAGCCGTCGAGGGGCTGGGCACGATCTGGGAAATCCTGCGCTCCGGACTCAAACCGTATCCGTGCTGCCGCGGCATCCATGCGCCGCTGGATGCGGTGATGAACCTGCACGCCCGACACCCCATCGACATCGCCCAGATCGAATCGGTGCGCGTCGGGCTGGCCAAGCGCAGCGTGTACGTGGTGGGCGAACCCCAGGAGCGCCGGCGCAACCCCCACAACGTGGTGGACTGCCAGTTTTCCACCCATCTGTGCCTGTCGATCGCCCTCAAGCACCAGCACATGGGCTGGGACGATTACGAACCCGCGCTGGCCGACCCCGACATTCGCGCCCTCATGCAGCGCATCGACGTTTACGAAGATGCCGAATGCGAGCGCAACTTTCCCACGGCGTTTTCTGGCGTGGTGGAAATCCGCACCCGCGATGGCCAGGTCTGGCGCGAGTTCGTCTACGCCCCGCGCGGTGAACCCGAAACCATGCTCAGCGCCGCCGAACTGCGCGCCAAGTTTTCGCTGCTGGTACGCGACGCGCTGGGCGCCGGTGGCGAAACCGCCTTGTTCAACGCCATCCAGGCGATGGACCAGCCCAACGCCGTGGGCACCCTGTTTGTCGATCCCGCCGGGCGATGAGCTGGGCACCCCCGGCATCCAACAACCGCTATCCACCGAAGTTTGACCCGACATGTCCCCTCCCATTTCTGCCGACGAGTTGGCCCTGCGCAACGAGCTGGCCGCTTGCTACCGGATCTTTGCCTGGCTGGGCTGGACCGAGCTCATCTACAACCACATCACGGTGCGCATTCCGGGACCCGAGAAGCACTTCCTGATCAACCCCTTCGGGCTGCATTACAGCGAAGTCACCGCGTCGAACCTGGTCAAGATCGACCTCGAGGGCCGTACCGTGGGCGATGCGCGCTGGCCGGTCAACCCCGCGGGCTTCACGCTGCACTCGGCCATCCACAGCGGCATTGAAGAGGCCCACTGCGTGATGCACACCCACACCACGGCAGGTTGCGCCGTGGCGGGCAGTCAGGCCGGCCTCACCATGGACAACTTCTACGCGGCGCAACTCCACGGCCGCGTGGCCTACCACGACTTCGAAGGCATCACGGTGCACGCCGACGAAGGCCCGCGCGTGGTCCGCTCCATTGGAGACCGCCAGGCCGTCATTTTGCGCAACCATGGCCTGCTCTCGTGGGGCAGCACGGTGGCACAAGCTTTTGCCTATCTGTGGACGCTGCAGCGCGCGTGCGACATCCAGGTCGCGGGCGCGGCGCTGGGCCCTGCCATCGCCATCTCCGAAGACATTCAACGCAAGGCCAGCGCCGATGCTTT
>JAGXRS010000104.1 GCA_018335615.1 Hydrogenophaga sp.
TCACCCGGCAGACGGGGATGGAAGAAGCCGTAACAGCGGCGGTCGCTGTCGAGCCGGTTCTTGACGTCGGCCCAGCTGCGGATGTCGTGCACCGCCTCGTATTTGATGAGTTTTTCCACCAGCGAGGCGGGCGAATCCCAGCTGATGCGGCGCAGTTCCAGGAAGCCGACGTCGAACCAAGTGGAGAACATGTACTCCATTTCCACATCCAGCGCGAGCAGCCGCTTGTCGGCCTTGAGTTGTGGCTGCATCTCGGCCCGCAGGTTCACCAGGAACAGAATCCCCTGCGGATGTGCACTGAAGCGCTGCAGCAGGCGGCGCCGGGGCGACACGGTAGCGCGGCGGTATTGCACTTCGGCCGCGGCCTCATCCGGCGTGCCAACAGCGGCCAGGTACTGCTCCTGCGCGGTCTTCACCTGCTGAGGATCGGCCAGGAAGCACTCGCTCATCAGCAGCCACAGGTCGCGCCGGTGGGCTGGCGAAGCGCTCGCATACCAGTCCATCAATGCCTCCGCTCGCCGCCCGCCCTCCACTTCGCTGACCAGCGGGTCCACGATGGCCTTGAGTTCGTCGAGCTTCTGGCGCAGCGCACGGGGTGACAGCGCCTCCTCGCCCTGCCGCAGCCGGGCGGCAAGCCGCTCCTCGGTGGATCGCGCGACCAACAGCGCCGGCTTGCGCAGACGTGCCACGGTTTCGGAGAGCCATTCGCGGGTGTTCATGCCAATATCCTTGAAGTCTGGTGACGTGCCAGGTCGCGCAGCGCCACGCGCTGGCGGGTGAGATGGGTTCGCATGGCCGCCTCGGCGCCCTCGGCGTCGTGCGCCTTCAGCGCGGCGTACACCGCCATGTGCTCGGCGAGGCTCTGGTCCAGCCGGCCGGGGGCATGCAGCTGCTGCAGGCGCGCCAGCTTGACGATCTTGCGCAGGTCGCCAATCACCTGGGCCAGCCAGCGGTTGTTGGCCAGCAGGATGATGGCCTCGTGGATGGCGAAGTTGGCGTCGTAATAGTCGTTGATCTGCCGCGCCTGGGCGCTGCGTTGCAAGCGGTCGTGCAGCTGTTCCAGCGCAGCAAGGTCGGCATCGGTGGCGTTGCGCGCGGCCTCGAAGGCGCAGCGACCTTCCAGCAGGGCAATGACGGGAAAGATATCGTCCAGATCCTGCTCGGTGATCTGGCTCACGAAGCAACCGCGGCGGGGCTCGTGTCGCAACAGGCCCTCGGCCGTCAACACCTTGAGCGCCTCGCGCAGCGGTGTGCGCGATATCGACAGTTCGGCGCACAGCGCCGGTTCGTCCACGTAACTCCCGGGTGCCAGTTGGCCGGAGAAGATGCGTTCGCGCAGGCGGACCGCCACGTCTTCGTGCAGGGAGTTGAGGACCGGTCGCATGGTGATTATCTGTAATTACAGATAATTTTGATCCATCACCGACGGCAAAGCACTGGTGAATACCCTCGCGTAATCCACACTCCCCCGCGCTCAACACACGGGCAGATCGGCTCTCGTCAGGCAGTGCGGGTGGCCGCAGCGCGCTGGCCGAACCACCACCACATCAGGGCACCGCCCACGATCATGGGCACGCACAGCCACTGGCCCATGCTCATGCCCAGCGAGAGCAGGCCGAGGTGGTCGTCGGGCTCGCGGAAGAACTCGGCAATGAAGCGGAACACCCCATAGCCCATCAGGAACACCGCGGACACCTGCCCGGTGGCGCGCGGCTTGCGGGCGTACAGCCAGAGCAGCACGAACAGCAGCACACCTTCCAGCAGAAACTGGTACAGCTGCGAGGGGTGGCGCGGCAGGTCACCCGCGCCACGGAACACCATGCCCCAGGGCAAGGACGGATCGGCCACCCGGCCCCAGAGTTCACCGTTGATGAAGTTGCCGAGGCGCCCCGCCGCCAGACCGGTGGGCACGCAGGGCGCCACAAAGTCCATCACCTGCAGGAACGGCCGCTGGCGGGTGCGGGCGTACCAGACCATGGCGACCATCACACCCAGCAAGCCGCCATGGAAGCTCATGCCGCCCTGCCAGACCGCGAAGATCTCCAGGGGGTTGGCCAGGTAATAGGCGGGCTTGTAGAACAGGCAATAGCCCAGCCGGCCACCCGCCACCACGCCCATGACGCCCAGGAACAGGATGTCTTCCACATCGCGACGCGTCCAGGGCTGTGGATGGCGCACGGACGCGAAGGGTTCGTGGTGCAGGCGCCGATTGGCCAGCAGCAGAAAGAGGCCGAAGGCGGCCAGGTACGTCAGCCCGTACCAGTGGATGGCGAGCGGGCCGAGTTGCAGCGCAACAGGGTCGATTTGGGGATGGTTCAGCATGGGGGTTCATTGTGCACGCACGCCCACTGGGGACAGCGCGTGACCACCCGCGCGCTCCCCGGGGATGCACGCTCAGTCGCCGAGCAGCGAAAGGTCGCGCACGGCACCCTTGTCGGCCGACATGGCCAGCAGTGCATAGGCCTTGAGCGCGGCGCTCACCTTGCGCGGGCGCGGCTGAGCGGGCTTCCAGCCCTTGGCGTCCTGCTCGGCGCGGCGGCGGGCCATCTCTTCGTCGCTCACCAGCAGGCTGATGCTGCGGTTGGGAATGTCGATGCGGATGCGGTCACCGGTCTTCACCAGGCCAATCGCGCCACCAGCCGCGGCTTCGGGCGACACATGGCCTATGGACAGGCCCGAGGTGCCGCCGGAGAAGCGGCCGTCGGTCAGCAGCGCGCAGGCCTTGCCCAGGCCTTTGGACTTGATGTAGCTGGTGGGGTACAGCATTTCCTGCATGCCCGGGCCACCCTTGGGGCCCTCATAGCGCACCACGACCACATCACCGGCCTTCACCTTGTCGGCCAGAATGTCGGCCACGGCCTCATCCTGCGATTCGGTCACATAGGCCGAGCCCTCAAACACCAGGATCGACTCGTCCACGCCGGCCGTCTTCACCACGCAGCCGTCGAGCGCGATGTTGCCGCGCAGCACGGCTAGGCCGCCCTCCTGCGAGAAAGCGTGTTCGCCAGAGCGGATGCAGCCTTCGGCGCGGTCCGTGTCCAGGCTGGGCCAGCGCGTCGCCTGGCTGAACGCCACCTGGGTGGGAATGCCGGCCGGGCCGGCCATGTAAAAAGTCTTTACCTCTTCGGAGGGATTGCGGGCGATGTCCCACTGATCCAGCGCATCCTTCATCGTCTTCGCGTGCACGGTGGGCACGTCGGTGTGCAGCTTGCCGGCGCGGTCCAGTTCGCCCAGGATGGCCATGATGCCGCCGGCACGGTGCACGTCTTCGATGTGGTACTTGTTGGTGTTGGGCGCGACCTTGCACAGCTGCGGCACGACACGCGAGAGGCGGTCGATGTCGGCCATGGTGAAGTCAATGCCCGCTTCTTGCGCGATCGCCAGGATGTGCAGGATGGTGTTGGTCGAGCCGCCCATGGCGATGTCCAGTGTGATGGCGTTCTCGAAGGCCTTGAAGCCCATCGAGCGCGGCAGCACCGATTCGTCTTCCTGCTCGTAGTAGCGGCGGCACAGGTCCACCGCCAGCCGGCCGGCGCGCTTGAAGAGTTGCTCGCGGTCGGCGTGCGTGGCCAGCACCGTGCCATTGCCGGGCAGGGACAGGCCCAGCGCTTCGGTCAGGCAGTTCATCGAATTAGCGGTGAACATGCCCGAGCACGAACCGCAAGTGGGGCAGGCCGAACGCTCCACTTCGGCCAGGTCGGCGTCGCTCACCTTGTCGTCCACGGCCATGACCATGGCGTCCACGAGGTCGAGCTTCTTGAACTCCATGACCTGGGTCTGCGGGTTGGCCAGGCGCACCTTGCCGGCTTCCATCGGGCCGCCCGAGACGAACACGACCGGGATGTTCAGCCGCATCGCGGCCATCAGCATGCCGGGGGTGATCTTGTCGCAGTTGGAGATGCAGACCAGCGCGTCGGCGCAGTGGGCGTTGACCATGTACTCGACCGAATCGGCGATCAGGTCACGGCTGGGCAGCGAATACAGCATGCCGTCGTGGCCCATGGCGATGCCGTCGTCCACCGCGATGGTGTTGAACTCCTTGGC
>JAGXRS010000105.1 GCA_018335615.1 Hydrogenophaga sp.
ACCTCGTCGCGGGTGATGCGCTTCTGCACGATCTCCAGGCCCAGGTCCTTGGCGATGTGGAACACGGTGTTGCGGGTGATGCCGTTCAGGGCGCCGGCCGACAGGTCGGGCGTGTAGATGACGCCGTTCTTGATGACGAAGATGTTCTCGCCCGCGCCTTCGCTCACGAAGCCGGAGCTGTCGAGCAGCAGGGCTTCGTCGTAGCCGTCGTCGGTGGCTTCCATGTTGGCCAGGATGGAGTTGGTGTAGTTGCTCACCGCTTTGGCCTGCGTCATGGTGATGTTGACGTGGTGGCGGGTGTAGCTGCTGGTCTTCACGCGGATGCCGCGCTTCAGGCCTTCTTCGCCCAGGTAGGCGCCCCAGGGCCAGGCGGCCACCATCAGGTGGATGGTGTTGCCTTTGGGGCTGACGCCGAGTTTCTTGTCACCGATCCAGGTCAAGGGGCGCAGGTAGCCGCTTTCCAGCTGGTTCTCGCGGATGACAGCCTTCTGCGCTTCGTTCACTTCCTGCTGGGTGAACGGAATCTGCATGCGCAGGATCTTGGCGCTGTTGAACAGGCGCTCGGTGTGTTCTTCCAAGCGGAAGATGGCCGTGCCTTTGGCGGTCTTGTAGGCCCGCACGCCTTCGAAGGCCCCGCAGCCGTAGTGCAGGGTGTGCGTCAGCACGTGGATCTTGGCGTCGCGCCAGTCGACCATCTGGCCGTCCATCCAGATCTTGCCGTCGCGATCTGACATCGAAGGAATGGGTGTCATGTGTCTGAACCTCTGTGGGGTGGTTGCTCGCGGTGGCAGGGCTGCGGCCGCTGAAAAGGGGTGAAAAGCGGATTTTACGTGGCCGCCGAGGGGGGCTCGGCGGGCGCTTCTGCGGGTGGTTCAGCAGGGCCGCCATGCCGCATCTCGAAGCGGTCCAGCCGGCCGTGGATGAAGTGGCAGCGCACGGTGCGGCCCTCGTCGTCGCCCCATTCGAAGCATTCGGGGTCCTGGCCGGGAGGCGATTGCCGCTCGCCCAGGCTCAGGGTGAGGCGGACCACGTCGGTCATGGGCATGCCGCGCCGCAGGCGGGCGTGCAGCGCCGCGGCGTCGCGCACATGGCCCAGCGGGCGGGTGGCGGCGGTGCGCAGCAGGCGCATCAGCTTGGTGAAGTGCAGCAGTACCCAGAAGCTGAGCATCAGCGTGGCCAGCAGCAGGCCCTGCCAGCCGTAGCTGGTCCAGGCGGCGTAGGCGAGGGCGGCTGCCAGGGCGGGGAAGAGCAGGCGGCGCCAGTGGTGGGGGATCTGCAGTTTGAACATGGTCACAGGCTCCGCACGAGGTTCATCGCGTCTTCGATCCGTTCCACCGGGTGGATGGTGAGGCCCTCGAAGGATTTGTCGTTCTTCTTCGGCGCGTTGGCCTTGGGCACCACGGCCACGGAGAAACCCAGCTTGGCGGCTTCCTTCAGCCGTTCCTGGCCGCGCGGCGCCGGGCGCACCTCGCCGGCCAGCCCGACCTCGCCGAAGGCGATGAAGCCCTTGGGCAGGGCCTTGCCGCGCAGGCTGCTGGTGATGGCGAGCATGACCGCCAGATCGGCCGCGGGTTCGCTGATGCGCACCCCGCCCACCGCGTTGACGAACACGTCCTGGTCCATGCAGGCCACGCCGGCATGGCGGTGCAGCACGGCCAGCAGCATGGCCAGGCGATCGCGGTCCAGGCCAACCGACAGGCGCCGGGGCGACGGCCCGCCGGTGTCCACCAGCGCCTGGATCTCCACCAGCATGGGCCGCGTGCCCTCCAGCGTCACCATCACGCAGCTGCCGGGCACCGGCTCGCTGTGCTGGCTGAGAAAGATGGCGCTGGGGTTGCTCACGCCTTTCAGGCCGCGCTCGGTCATGGCGAACACGCCGATTTCGTTCACGGCGCCAAAGCGGTTCTTGATGGCGCGGATCAGTCGGAAGCTGCTGTGGGTGTCGCCCTCGAAATACAGGACGGTGTCCACCATGTGCTCCAGCACCCGCGGGCCGGCCAGTGCACCTTCCTTGGTCACATGGCCCACCAGCACGATGGCGGTGCCGCTGGCCTTGGCCGCGCGCGTGAGGTGCGCGGCGCATTCGCGCACCTGCGCCACCGAGCCGGGCGCGCTGGTGAGCTGTTCGGAATACACGGTCTGGATCGAGTCGATCACCGCAATGGCGGGCCGGGTGTGCTCCAGCGTGGCCAGGATCTTTTCCAGCTGGATCTCGGCCAGCACGCTGACCTGAGAGCCGTCAAGCCCCAGGCGGCGCGAGCGCAGCGCCACCTGGGCGCCGCTTTCCTCGCCGGTCACGTAGAGCGTCTTCTGCCCGGAGCGCTGCAGGGAGTCGAGCGCCTGCAGCAGCAGCGTGGACTTGCCGATCCCCGGGTCGCCGCCGATCAAAATCACGCCGCCCTCGACGATGCCGCCGCCCAGCACGCGGTCCAGCTCGTCGTGGCCGGTGGGTGTGCGTTGCACATCGCTGGCCTCGATGTCGGCCAGGGTGGTCACCTCGGCGGTCTTGGCCAGCGAGGCAAAGCGGTTCTTCGCCGGGGCGGCAGCGGCCTCGGCCACCGTCTCGATCAAGGTGTTCCAGGCGTTGCAGTGCGGGCACTTGCCCAGCCACTTCGGGCTGGTGCCGCCGCATTCGGTGCAGCTGTAGAGGGTTTTGTCTTTGGCCATGGGTGGGGGATGCAACGGCCGCCAGCGGCGCCCGTCAGGGGTGGTGAGTGCCCACCGGGTGCGCCGGCGTGATACGTGGGTGGGTTCGGATCGCTATTTTCAACGCTGCTGCCCCGGTGGCCGTCTCCGCCGGGCGGCGCATCATCGTGTAGAAGATCGGTTCCTTGACCATTCGCGGATCTTGTCCCGCCCTGTTCGCCATGCCCCCTCGCACCGCCCCCCTTTTTGACGAGCTTGAGCCGGCCCCCCCTGTTCGCCCGGGGGCGGCAGCGCTGAGCGTGCAACCCCCCGAGCAAGCCAGGCTGAGCGCAGCGGCCCAGGCATTCAACCTGCAGCTCAAACGCATCGACAAGCTCAAGAGCCAGTTGCAGGCGCTCGATGCCCTGTGCCAGGCGCACCGCCTGGCGTGGCACGAGCGCGTGACGCCGCTGGAGAAACGCCAGCGGCAGCTCATGCGCGAGATGGTGCTGTTTCTGGACGAGCGGCTGTCGGGCAAGGTGCTGACGGCACGGCAGCGCGACACCGCCCGCAGCTTGCTGTGCAACATGGCGCGCATGCTGGCCAGCGGCGGCGACGCTGAAATGGCCGCTGTGCACGACCGACACAGCCCGCAGACCCTGGCCGATGCCGAGCGCGAGGAGGCCGACGCCTTGCGGGCGCAGCTGGAGGCTGCGCTGGGCGAGCCGCTGGCGGCGCACGACGGGGATGCCA
>JAGXRS010000106.1 GCA_018335615.1 Hydrogenophaga sp.
AGGCGAACCACCAGCACGACGGCCGCGAGCAGCAGACCCACCAGAAGAAGCTGGGCAAAGCCTTCACCCATGCCCAGCGACGACGCCAGCCAGGCCAGCCCCAGGCCGGCGGCCACACCGCCGAGCACGCCGCCCCAGCCACGGCCGGGTGCCGCCGCCGGAGCGGCCGCCGCGGCCGGTTGCACGGCGTTCTGGGCGCTCGCAGGTTTCGCAGCGGCGGCAGCAGGCGCCGCGCCGCTGCGCTGCGCCACGTTGCCGGACTGCTGGCCCATCGACAGCCCGCCCCCCAGGCGCTTGGCCCAGGCTTCCGTCGCGCCCAGTGCCAGGGCGCCCATCAGCACCACTGTCCACAACCTGCTGTTTCCCATGTATGTCCCCGTTCCTGTTGATCCTGACCCGTCAATCCCTCAGCACTTGATGCCCATGTGCAGCGCCACCACCCCGGCCGAGAGGTTGTGCACATCCACATGGCCGAACCCGGCGGCCTTCATCATCTGCCGCAGTTCGGCCTGCCCCGGATGCATGCGGATGGACTCGGCGAGGTAGCGGTAGCTGTCTTCGTCGTTGGCCACCAGTTTTCCCAGTTTGGGCAGGATGTTGAAGGAGTACCAGTCATAAGCTTTTTCCAGCGGCTTCGCCACCCGGGAAAACTCCAGAACCAGCAATTTGCCTCCGGGCTTGAGCACGCGGTGCATCTCGGCCAGGGCCACATCCTTGTGCGTCATGTTGCGCAGGCCGAAGGCCACCGAGACAAAGTCGAAGGACTCGCTGGTAAACGGCAGCTTCTCGGCATCGCACACCAGCGTGGGCAGTGCCACCCCGAGGTTGATGAGGCGGTTGCGGCCTTCGCTGAGCATGGCCTCGTTGATGTCGGTGTGCACCACGCGGCCTGAGGGCCCGACCTTTTTCGAGAACGCCAGCGAGAGATCGCCCGTGCCGCCGGCAATATCGAGCACCTGGTCGCCCGGCTGGGGGTTGGCCACCGTGATCGTGTACTTCTTCCACAGGCGATGCAGCCCGGCGGACATGAGGTCGTTCATCACGTCGTACTTGGGTGCCACCGAGTCGAAGACGCTGCGCACGCGCTGCGCTTTTTCCCCTTCATCGACCGTCTTGAAACCGAAGTGGGTAGAAGCCATGGGAAGTTCCTCCGTGTTCTGGTGCTGCCCGGCGCTCAGTGGCTGCTGCAGCCGCCGCCCGATTTCACGGGCATGTCGGCGTCGCGTTCAACGCCCGCTTTTTCTAGGCGACTGTTGTACTCAGTCCACAGCTGATCCTGCTGGGAACCCAGGAAATACAGGTAGTCCCAGCTGAAGATGCCGCTGTCGTGGCCGTCGGTGAAAGTGGGCTGCACCGCGTAGTTGCCCACCGGCTCCAGCGCGAGGATACCGACCTCGCGCTTGCCGGTCTGCAACACCTCCTGCCCGGGGCCGTGGCCCTGCACTTCGGCCGAGGGCGAATAGACCCGCATCAGTTCAAACGGGATGCGGAAGGTGTTGCCATCCGAAAACCCGATCTCCAGCACGCGCGAGGCGCTGTGCACGGTGATGTCCTGGGGTGTCGGGGTGGTCTTGTCGAGTCCGGCCATGGCGGTATTCCTGTTGGGGTGATTCGTTCAGACCAGGACGCGTTCGATGCCGCCCTGGTTCGCCTGGGCAACGTATTCCGGGAGCCAGTCCTTGCCCAGGATCTGGTTCGCCATTTCGACCACGATGTAGTCGGCTTCCAGCAGGCCATTGTTCAGGTCGTCGGTGTAGCGGCTCAGACCCTGCAGGCAGCTCGGGCACGAGGTCAGCATCTTGATGTTCTGCTGCGGCGCCACGGTACCCGCGGCGCGCAGCGTGGCCTCGCCTTTGCGGATCTCTTCTTCCTTGCGGAATCGGATCTGGGTGGAGATGTCGGGGCGCGTGACGCCCAGGGTGCCCGACTCGCCGCAGCAGCGCTTGCTCTCCACCACGTTGTCGCCCACCAGCGCCTTCACCGTCTTCATCGGATCCTGCAGCTTCATCGGCGTGTGGCAGGGGTCGTGGTACAGGTAGCCGCCCTGCCCGGCCGGCAAGGTGATGCCTTTTTCGAGCAGGTATTCGTGGATGTCGATGATGCGGCAGCCGGGGAAGATCTTGTCGAATTCGTAGCCCTGCAGCTGGTCGTAGCAGGTGCCGCAGCTCACCACCACCGTCTTGATGTCGAGGTAGTTGAGCGTGTTGGCCACGCGGTGGAACAGCACCCGGTTGTCGGTGATGATCTTTTCGGCCTTCTCGAACTGACCGCTGCCGCGTTGCGGATAGCCGCAGCACAGGTAACCCGGGGGCAGCACGGTCTGCACGCCGGCGTGCCAGAGCATGGCCTGCGTGGCCAGGCCCACCTGGCTGAAGAGGCGCTCGGAGCCGCAACCGGGGAAATAGAACACCGCCTCGGTCTCGGCCGTGGTGGCCACCGGGTTGCGGATGATGGGCACGTAGTCCTTGTCTTCAATGTCCAGCAAGGCGCGGGCGGTCTTCTTGGGCAGGCCGCCGGGCATCTTCTTGTTGATGAAGTGGATCACCTGCTCTTTGATGGGCGCCGGGCCCAGCGTGGCGGGCGGTGCGGCGGTCTGCTTGCGTGCCAGGCGCTTGAGCAGGTCGTTGGCCAGGCGCTGGGCCTTGAAGCCGATGCCCACCATGGCGCCGCGCATGAGCTTGATGGTTTCCGGGCTGGTCGCGTTCAGGAAGAACATGGCCGCCGCATTGCCCGGGCGGAAGCTCTTCTGGCCCATCTTGCGCAACAGGTTGCGCATGTTCATGGTGACGTCGCCGAAGTCGATCTTCACCGGGCAGGGCGATTCGCACTTGTGGCAGACCGTGCAGTGGTCGGCCACGTCTTCAAACTCCTGCCAATGCTTGATGCTGATGCCGCGGCGCGTCTGCTCCTCGTACAGGAAGGCCTCCACCAGCAGCGAGGTGGCCAGGATCTTGTTGCGCGGGGAATACAGCAGGTTGGCGCGCGGCACGTGCGTGGCACAGACCGGCTTGCACTTGCCGCAGCGCAGGCAGTCCTTGACCGAATCGGCGATGGCGCCGATGTCGCTCTGCTGCATGATCAGCGATTCGTGCCCCATCAGCCCGAAACTGGGCGTGTAGGCGTTGGTGAGGTCGGCTCTGCGCAGGCTGGCGTCGCCCGAGAGCGCGGCTGAGCCGCTGAAATCGCGCAGCAGCTTGCCCTTGTTGAAGCGGCCTTCGGGGTCCACGCGGCCCTTGTAGTCGGCAAAGGGCTGCAGCTCGGCGTCGGTCAGGAATTCGAGCTTGGTGATGCCGATGCCGTGTTCGCCCGAGATCACACCGTCCAGGCTGCGCGCCAGCACCATGATGCGGTTCACCGCCTCGTGCGCGGTCTGCAGCATCTCGTAGTCGTCGCTGTTGACCGGGATGTTGGTGTGCACGTTGCCGTCGCCGGCGTGCATGTGCA
>JAGXRS010000107.1 GCA_018335615.1 Hydrogenophaga sp.
CCCGAACGCCATCTGGCCGTTGTCGTGCTTGTCGGGGTCGGACATGTCAGGCGCTGCGCGGTGTCGGAGCGCAGGCGCTCACGCGGGGCCTCCGCGGCTGGGTGCTCATCTACCCGGGGATTTTTTCAAGGCAGTAACCAAGTCCGCGCACGGTGGCGATGCGGATCGGCCCTTTCTCGATCTTCTTGCGCAGGCGGTGGATGTACACCTCGATGGCGTTGTTGCTCACCTCTTCGCCCCACTCGCACAGGCGCTCCACCAGCTGGTCCTTGCTGACCAGGCGCCCGGCGCGCTGCAGCAGCACCTCCAGCAGGCCGAGTTCGCGCGCGGAGAGCTCGACCATCTTGCCGTCGATGGTGGCCACGCGGCCAGCCTGGTCGTACACCAGCGGGCCGTGCTTGATGGTGGAACTCGCCCCGCCCATGCCGCGCCGCGTCAGGGCGCGCACGCGCGCTTCGAGTTCCTGCAGCGAAAACGGTTTGGCCATGTAGTCGTCGGCGCCGTAGTCCAGCCCCTTGACGCGCTCCTCCACGCTGTCCGCCGCGGTGAGGATCAGCACGGGCAGCGAGGAGCCGCGCGAGCGCAGCCGCTTGAGCACCTCCAGGCCGTGCAGGCGCGGCAGGCCCAGGTCGAGGATCAGCAGGTCGAACTCGCTGTTCGTCATCAGCGCCGCGTCGGCTTCGCTGCCACTGGCCACGTGGTCCACCGCCGCGCCCGCGGCGCGCAGGCTGCGGAGCAGGCCGTCGGCCAGCACCTGGTCGTCTTCGGCAATCAGAATGCGCATGGGTGTCTCCTCTGGGCTGGCGGGGTCGTTGTTCTGGGGCAAGGTTTCATTTTAGGCGTGGGGCCTGTGGGTCCGTGCAGCCTGCCCTGGGGCATGGGGGTTTCACCGGGGGGCGGGGTGGCGGGCCCGCTCCGTTGCCTCCGACCCGTAGGCCTCCAGCCCCAGCGCCACCACCGTGGCCACCTCGTCGCCCACCTGTGCGCGGAATTCCGCCTCGGCGCGCGCCACCGCCAGCCGGAACGCTTCCAGCCAGAGCAGGCCCGTGTCGGTGAACACGATGCGCCGCGCCCGCGCGTCCAGCGGATCGGCTTCGCGGCGCACCAGTCCCCAGGCCTCGCACTGCGACACCAGGTCGCCCATGGCCTGCTTGCTCATGCCGGCCTGTCGCGCCAGCTCGGTCAGGCGCGAGCCCTGCAGCCCGAGGTGGCGCGTGATGTGCACATGCGCCGCCCCGATCTGTTCGCGCGCCGCCAGGTTCGACAAGGCCAGCGGCACGTTCACGTCGTGCGCCATCAGGTGCAGCACGCGCTCGTCGAAGCGGCGCAGGGCCTGTCCCATGAGGCGGCCGAGGTGGCTGGCGCGCCAGCGGTCGTCAACCTGCGCGGTGAGGGCCGGGCGGTGGCCCGGCGGGCGTGAAGGGGTGGGGCGCGGCATCGTCAGATGATAAGGAAAACTGACCATTTATTCGATGCATATCGATTTACTTGTCGCTAAACTGCTGTTCAAGCATCCAGTCTGTACACCCCCGAACAGCGGCGATGCCACCGCCAACACCGCATTCCTTCAGGAGTTTTTCCATGGACCTCAACGCCAAAAACACCCCCCTCAACAGCGAAAAAGCCAAGGCCTTGCAAGCCGCGCTGGCCCAGATCGAAAAGCAGTTCGGCAAGGGCACCATCATGCGCCTGGGCGAAGGCGAGGTGATCGAAGACATCCAGGTCGTGTCCACCGGTTCGCTGGGCCTGGACATCGCCCTGGGCGTCGGTGGCCTGCCGCGCGGCCGGGTGGTCGAGATCTACGGCCCGGAATCCTCGGGCAAGACCACGCTCACGCTGCAGGTGATTGCCGAGATGCAGAAGCTCGCCGGCACCTGCGCCTTCGTTGACGCCGAGCACGCGCTGGACATCCAGTACGCGCAGAAGCTGGGCGTGAACCTGCAGGACCTGCTCATTTCCCAGCCCGACACCGGCGAACAGGCGCTGGAAATCGTGGACAGCCTGGTGCGCTCCGGCGCGGTGGACCTGATCGTGGTGGACTCGGTCGCTGCGCTCACGCCCAAGGCCGAACTGGAGGGCGAAATGGGCGACAGCCTGCCCGGCCTGCAGGCCCGCCTGATGAGCCAGGCGCTGCGCAAGCTCACCGCCCACATCAAGAAGACCAACTGCATGGTCATCTTCATCAACCAGATCCGCATGAAGATCGGCGTGATGTTCGGCAGCCCCGAAACCACCACCGGCGGCAACGCCTTGAAGTTCTACGCCTCGGTGCGCCTGGACATCCGCCGCACCGGCACCATCAAGAAGGGCGAAGAGTCCATCGGCAACGAGACCAAGGTCAAGGTGGTGAAAAACAAGGTGTCGCCGCCGTTCAAGACGGCGGAATTCGACATCCTGTTCGGCGAGGGCATCAGCCGCGAAGGCGAGATCCTCGACCTGGGCGTGGTGCACAAGGTGATCGAGAAGTCCGGTGCCTGGTACGCCTACAAGGGCGAGAAGATCGGCCAGGGCCGCGACAACTCGCGCGAGTTCCTGCGCGAGAACCCCGATCTGCGCGTGGAAATCGAGAACAAGGTGCGCACCGAACTGGGCGTTCCGCTGCTGCCGGTGGACGAGGCGCCCGCGCCTGCCAAGGGTGCCAAAGCCGGCAAGGGCGACAAGGCTGACAAAGTGGCTCCGGTTGCACCCGCCGCACCGGTGGCACCGCTGGCTGAGTGAGCCCGCGCCCGGGTCTGCTGCGCGGCGGACCTGGGCCATGCGATTCCATGGGGTTTGACCAGATTTCCCTGAAAGGCCGGGCCTTGCGCCTGCTGGCCGGCCGCGAACACTCGCGCGCCGAGCTGCAGCGCAAGCTCGGCGCACATGAAACCGAGCCGGGCGAACTTGCCCGCGCGCTCGACGAACTGCAAGCCAAAGGCTTCATCAACGAAGACCGCGTGATCGAATCCGTGCTGCACCGCCGCGCGGCGAAACTGGGCGCTTCGCGCGTGCGCCAGGAACTGCAAGCCAAGGGGCTGGACCCGGACGCCGTGTCACAAGCGGTGCAGGAACTGCAAGGCACGGAAGTGGCCCGCGCCCGCGACGTCTGGCGCAAGAAATTCGGCAAGCCTTCACAGGATGCCAACGAACGCGCTAGGCAGATGCGTTTTCTCGCGGCGCGCGGCTTCAGCGGTGACGCCATTCGCCGCGTGGTGAGCGGTGGCGGGGACGACGAGGCCTTCTGAAAACCGACGGGTGCCTCGGCTGGCTTTCTCTGCCCGACCCGCTCGAAACACCAGCGCACGCCGCGGAACCGGCGTTGCCGGGCCGCTGGCGTGGTCCCCCCTTGGGGAAGATGCGCAGCGTGGCAGGGGAGGTCTTAAATCCCCAGCATCAGCTGCAGGTTCTGCACCGCCGCGCCGCTGGCGCCCTTGCCCAGGTTGTCCAGGCGTGCCATCAGCACCGCGTGGTGGCGCGTGCCGTTGCCGAACACGCGCAGTTCCAGCCAGTTGGTGTCGTTCAGCGCCGTGGCGTCGAGCTTGCCGTTGTCGGTGGACGGTTCCACGCGCACGCAGCCGCCAGCGGCCAGGCTGTCGGCGTAATGCCGGGTCAGCGCATCGTGCAGGTCGGCGGCGCTGGGTTTGCCCGGCAGCAGGTCCAGGTGCAGGGGCAGCTGCACCAGCATGCCCTGGCGGAAATTGCCCACCGAGGGCACGAACACCGGCCGGCGCGACAGGCCCGTGTAGCGCATGATTTCCGGCAGGTGCTTGTGCTCCAGTCCCAGGGCGTAGGTCTCGAACAGCGGCGCCTCACCCTTTTCATAGGCCTCGATCATGGTGCGACCGCCGCCCGAATAGCCACTGACGGACGGCAGCGACAGCGGATGGTCCGGCGGCAGCAGGCCCGCATCCACCAGCGGGCGGATCAGCGCAATCGCACCGGTGGCGTAACAGCCCGGGTTGGCCACGCGGCGGGCATTCACCACCGCCTCGCGCTGGCCGGCGCAGAGTTCGGGAAAGCCGAACACCCAGTCGGGCGCGCAGCGGTGTGCGGTGGACGCGTCGATGATGCGCGGCTGGTGGCCTTCCAGGCTGTCGATCATGGCCACCGACTCGATGGCCGCGTCGTCGTGCAGGCACAGAATCACCACGTCCACCTGCGCCATCAACTCGCGCTTGGCCGCCGGGTCCTTGCGGCGCTCGGACGCGATGCTGACCACCTCGATCTGCGGCATGGTGGCCAGCCGTTCGCGAATCTGCAGCCCGGTCGTGCCGGCTTCCCCATCGATAAAGACCTTGAACATCGCGCTTGCCTTGTCAGTTTGGATTCAGAGATGCGTCAATATAATTATGTATTACGCAGCGCCCGCCAGCGCGGGCATTAGTGCGCTGCAGCATGATACAGTTCCCGGTTGCTGCCCGCAGCACCCATCCATCGGTCCCCCACCGGCTGGTTGCCGGTCCTTTTTTCCATTCCTGAGAGAGCCCTCATGAAGATCCACGAGTACCAAGGCAAGGAAATCTTGCGTCAATTCGGTGTGCCAGTGCCCCGCGGCATTGCGGCCTTCACCGTGCAAGAGGCGGTGGAAGCTGCCCAGAAACTGGGCGGCCCCGTGTGGGTCGTCAAGGCGCAGATCCACGCCGGTGGCCGTGGCAAGGGCGGTGGTGTGAAGGTCGCCAAGTCGATCGACGAGGTCAAGGCTCGCGCCGGTGACATCCTGGGCATGCAGCTCAAGACGCACCAGACCGGCCCCGAAGGCCAGAAGGTCCGCCGCCTCTACATCGAAGACGGCGCTGACATCAAGAACGAACTGTACGTGTCGCTCGTCACCGACCGCGCCACGCAGAAAGTGGCCCTGATCGCCTCCAGCGAAGGTGGCATGGACATCGAGGAAGTGGCCCACGCCACCCCCGAGAAGATCATCACCGAGATGATCGATCCCCTGACGGGCATCACCCCCGAGCAGAGCAAGAAGGTGGCCGAGGCTATCGGCCTGACCGGCGCTTCCGTGGACCAGGCGGTTGACATCTTCGCCAAGATCTACAAGTGCTACATGGACACCGACGCGTCGCTGGTGGAAATCAACCC
>JAGXRS010000108.1 GCA_018335615.1 Hydrogenophaga sp.
GGCGAGGTGCGCAACCTGGCGCAGCGCAGCGCCGAAGCGGCCAAGGAGATCAAGGGCCTGATCGGCGCCAGCGTGGAACGCGTCGAGCAGGGCACCCACCTGGTGGACCAGGCTGGCACCACCATGCAGGAAATCGTGAGCTCGATCCAGCGCGTCACCGACATCGTGGGCGAGATCAGCAGCGCCAGCGCCGAGCAAGACGCCGGCGTGGGACAGGTCAGCCAGGCCGTCAGCCAGATGGACCAGGCCACGCAGCAGAACGCGGCGCTGGTGGAGCAGAGCTCGGCCGCCGCCAGCAGCCTGCAGCAACAGGCCCAGCAGCTCGTGCAGGCCGTGGCGGTGTTCCGCACGCCGGGCACGCTCGCCACCCGCTGACGGCGTCAAGCGTCACGCAGCAGAACGCGGCGCTGGCGACCATGAGCGCTGCCGCCGCCCCAAGCCTGTGCCCCCGGGTGTGCTGGCGGTCGCGGCGCTCCCCATGGCGCTGGCTACAGCTTTGGCTCCCGCAGCCGATAAGCAATGGATATTTCCCCTGACGAGAACTTCCCATGGACATGCGCAACGAAGCCCTTCACCTGACCCGGCAGGACAGCGCCCGAACCGCTGCAGCGGCCCAGAAAGCCAGCGCCGAATTCCTCACCTTCCGCCTGGGCGGCGAGGAGTACGGCATCGACATCCTGCGCGTGCAGGAAATCCGCTCGTTCGAACAGCCCACCCGCATCGCCAACGCGCCCAGCTTCATCAAGGGCGTGGTCAACCTGCGCGGCGTCATCGTCCCGGTGGTGGACCTGCGCATCAAGCTGGGCTGCGAGAAGGTCGAATACAACGGCTTCACCGTGGTGATCGTGCTCAACGTACACGGCCGCGTGGTCGGCGCCGTGGTGGACTCGGTTTCCGATGTGCTCGAACTCGCCGGCGACCTCATCAAGCCCGCCCCCGAGATGAACACCATGGTGGACACCAGCTTCATCACCGGCATCGCCAGCGTGGGCGAGCGCATGCTCATCCTCATGGACATCGACGCCCTCATGTCCAGCGCCGACATGGGCCTCATGGACACCGATACGTTCTGACTTTGCTTCTCCTGGTTCCATGCAGCGCTTCATTTCCCACCTCCGTTTCACCCACAAGTTCATCCTCATCGGCGTGGTGACACTGCTGATGGCCCTGGTGCCCGCCACCATCGCCGTGCGCGGCGAACTGCACGACTTCCGCTCGGCCCGCCAGGAGGCGTCGGGCCTCACCCCCGCCAGCGAGGTGCTCCAGCTCCTGCGGCTCTCGCAGCAGCACCGCGGCATGTCCGCCGGTTTTCTGGGCGGCAACGAGGGCATGAAGGCGCCGCGCGAAGCCAAGCGCGCCGAGGTCGATGCCGCCTGGGAACGCGTGCTCGCCGCGCTGCAGACCCTGGGCTCCCGCCCCATCAGCGAGCGGGCGAACGCCTTGCAGAGCGAGTGGCGCGTGGTGGCCGACGCAGTGGGCAGCCGCAGCGTGGACGGCCCGCAAAGCTTTGCCCGCCACACGGCCCTCATCGCTCAGCAGCTCGACCTGCTGGAAGGCGTGGCCGACGCCTCCACCATGACGCTGGACCCGGTGGCCGAAACCTATTTCATGATCCAGGCCACCCTGTCCTACCTGCCACAGCTCACCGAAAGCCTGGGCCAGGCCCGCGCCCAGGGGGCACTGGTGCTGGCACGGGGAGAAGCCACCACCGAGCAGCGCGCCCGTTTGTCTGCCCTGAGCTACCTCTCGCGCCTGCACATGCGCAACGCCCGCAAAGCCCTGGACAAAGCGGTGGCCAGCGACCCGCCGCTGCAGGCGCAACTGCAGGCGCCCGCATCGGCCGCCTGGCAGGCCGCCGACGAAGCGTTTGCCCTGCTGGACCAGCATGTGCTCCAGGTCGAATCGCACACCTACCCGTCGGCCGATTACTTTGCCGCCATGACGCGGCACATCGACGTCCAGTTCGCCCTGATCGACCGCGTGTTCGCGGTGCTGGCCGACGAGCTGCACGCCCGTGAAAGCGCGGCCCTGCGCAAGCTCTGGGGCATGGCCGTGCTGCTGGCGCTGCTGGCTGCACTGGGCGGCTGGGTGATGGCCGTGGTGGCCCGCTCGACCACGCGCTCGATTGGTGAGGCGGTGCGGGTGGCGCAGGCGGTGGCCGGCGGCGACCTCACCTCGGCCATTGACGCCAGCGCCCGCGACGAAACCGGGCAGCTGCTGCAGGCGCTCAAGACCATGAACGACAGCCTGGCGCGCATTGTGTCCCAGGTGCGCGCGGGCAGCGACAACATCGTCACCGGCAGCAGCCAGATTGCCACCGGCAACGCCGATCTGTCGCAGCGCACGGAAGAGCAGGCCAGCAACCTGGAGCAGACCGCGGCCAGCATGGAGCAGCTGACCGCCACCGTGCAGCAGAACGCCGAGACTGCCCGCCAGGCCAGCACGCTGGCCCACGGCGCCAGCAGTGCGGCCGTGGCCGGCGGCGAGGTGGTGGGCCAGGTGGTGCACACCATGCAGGACATTGCCAGCAGCTCGCGCCGCATCAGCGACATCATCGGCGTGATCGACGGCATCGCCTTCCAGACCAACATCCTGGCGCTGAACGCCGCGGTGGAAGCGGCACGGGCCGGCGAGCAGGGCCGCGGCTTTGCGGTGGTGGCCGCCGAGGTGCGCAACCTGGCGCAGCGCAGCGCAGCGGCGGCCAAGGAAATCAAGCAGCTCATCGTGGACAGCGTGGAGCGGGTGGACGCCGGCACCGTGCTGGTGGAGCAGGCCGGCCAGAGCGTGGGCAACATCGTGAGCCAGGTGCAACGGGTGAACGACCTGATCGGCGCCATCACCGCCGCCAGTGTCGAGCAGTCCAGTGGGATTGCGCAGGTCGGCCACGCGGTGGCCCAGCTCGACCAGGTGACGCAGCAGAACGCCGCGCTGGTGGAAGAAAGCGCGGCCGCGGCCGACAGCCTGCAACACCAGGCCGCTGGTCTGGCCGAGCTGGTCAACGTGTTCCGGCTGCGCGCGGCGGCCTGACGCCCGCTTGGGGTACCCCCGGTGCCCATCCGACACGCCAAGCCCGGTTTTGACCGGGCTTTGTTGTTCTGATTCGGCCTTCAGTCCGGACCGGGTTGGCCGATATTCCAAAGACCAGCCGCAACACGAGGACCGACCATGGACATGCTCAACCCTGCCAACACCGCCGCCCGCCACGACAGCACGCGGGCCGCAGCCGTGCAGAAGGCCAGCGCCGAATTCCTGACCTTCCGTCTGGGCGGCGAGGAGTACGGCATCGACATCCTGCGCGTGCAGGAGATCCGCTCCTTCGAGGAGCCCACCCGCATCGCCAACGCGCCCAGCTTCATCAAGGGCGTGGTCAACCTGCGCGGCGTCATCGTCCCGGTGGTGGACCTGCGCATCAAGCTGGGCTGCGAGAAGGTCGAATACAACGGCTTCACCGTCGTGATCGTGCTCAACGTGCATGGCCGCGTGGTCGGCGCCGTGGTGGACTCGGTCTCCGATGTGCTCGAACTCGCCGGCGACCTCATCAAGCCCGCCCCCGAGATGAACACCATGGTGGACACCAGCTTCATCACCGGCATCGCCAGCGTGGGCGAGCGCATGCTCATCCTCATGGACATCGACGCCCTCAT
>JAGXRS010000109.1 GCA_018335615.1 Hydrogenophaga sp.
GGGGTACCCAGGTCCCACGCAATTGCACCGGCCGGTAGACGGCCTCGCCGGGGTCGGCTGCCCGCAGCAGGTCGGTTTCGCGCCAGGCCGGCAACTGGATCCGCTCGTCCATGCGCGCCTGCAGCGCCAGCTTCTGATTCGCCCGACCCAGCTGCCACAGACCCAGCGACGCGGTGACGGCCATGGTGATCGCGGTCGCGAGGGTGACCAGCCAGAAGCGCAGGGTGTGGGATTGCATGGGTTCGAACGTGGGTGGGATCACAAACACCGCATAATGGTTTTCATGAAATATGTGGTCATTGCGGCGTTTGTCGGCATCATCGGCAGCTTGGCCGCGGCACTGGTGTACATGATGCGCGGCGGACAGAGCAGCGAAGAAGAAGGGGCTCCACCGCGCAAGCACATGGCACGCGCGCTGGCACTGCGGGTCGGCTTGTCGATTCTGCTCTTTGTGGTGGTGCTGGTGAGCTACTTCATGGGCTGGATCCAGCCCACCGGCCTGCCATTGCGCCCCTGAAGCCCGGTTGGAGCAAGCCAACAAAAAAGCGCCGGCCGGCGCTTTTTTGTTGGAGATTGGCAGGAGAGAGAGGCGGGGGAACACCCCGCCACCGACCTCACATCCAGTACACCACGATATACAGGCCGAGCCAGACCACGTCCACGAAGTGCCAGTACCAGGCGGCACCTTCAAAGCCAAAGTGGTTCTTGGCGCTGAAGTGACCCTTCTGCAGACGCAGCGTGACGAACAACAGCATCAGCATGCCGACAAACACGTGAAAGCCGTGAAAGCCGGTCAGCATGTAAAAGGTCGAACCGAAGATGCCCGACGAGAGCTTGAGGTTGAGGTCGTTGTAGGCGTGCACATACTCGTAACCCTGCACGAACAGGAACACCACACCCAGAATCACCGTCATCCACATGAAGGCGATGGTCTTGCCGCGGTTGCCAGCCTGCAGGGCGTGGTGGGCAATCGTGAGCGTGACGCCCGAGGTCAGCAGCAGGGCCGTGTTGATGGTGGGCAGCCAGAAGGGGCCCATGGTCTGGAAGGGCTCGACGATACCGGCGGGCGACGCCGTCACACCAGCCTGGAGGCTGGGCCAGACGGCGCTGAAGTCGGGCCAGATGAGTGCGTTCTCAATGTTGGCCAAGGCCGGCACCGAATGGCTGCGGGCCCACCACAGCGCCGTGAAGAAGGCGCCGAAGAACATGACCTCGGAGAAGATGAACCAGCTCATGCTCCAGCGGTACGACAGGTCGATTTTGCGGCCGTAGAGCCCCGCTTCGCTTTCATTGACCGAATCGCGGAACCACTGGAAGGTCACGATGGACCAGAACGCCAAGCCAAAGGCCAGCGAGTAGGCACCCCACGCCGCGCCGTTGATCCACTGACCGGCACCCAGGATCACAAAGAACAGGCCGAAAGAGGCCATCACTGGGTGGCGGGAGGGTCCGGGGACAAAGTAATAAGGCGTTGTGCCGTGGGTTGCTGCTGACATGCTCACTCCTATTGCTTTCGCTTGTATGAATATCTGAAAAAAGAAAATCGATTCGGGTGCAGGGGGTGACTCAGGCCACCACCCAGTTCACCAGGAGGATCAGGCCCAGCACAAAGAGCAGCGCCATCACCAAACCGACCACCACGATGTGGATCGGGTTCAGTCGGGCGATGTCCTGCTGATAGTCCGCGTTGCGGCGCACCCCCAGGAATCCCCAGGCCACCGCTTTCACGGTGCCCACCAGAGAACCTCGGCGGCGGTGCACGGGCGGCTGGGTCATACCGCCCCCGGCAATGCAAGAGGTGCACCGAGCACCAGCGAGGCCGGCGTGGCCTGCGGCGCAGCGGGCACCTTGCCGCCCACTTCGAAGAAGGTGTAGGACAGCGTGATGGTGGTCACGTCCTTGGGCAGGCGCGGGTCGATCACGAACGCCACCGGCCATTCCTTCTTTTCGCCAGCCGCCAGGGTGTACTGCGTGAAGCAGAAGCACTCCATCTTGTTGAAATGGGCTGCGGACTGCTTGGGCGCGTAGCTGGGAATCGCCTGCGCCGCCATGGTGCGGTTCTGGATGTTCTGGAACTCGTACATCACCGTCGTCAACTCGCCGGGATGCACTTCCATGGTTCGCACCGCGGGCTTGAAATGCCAGGGGCCCCGCACGTTCACGTCAAACTCGACCGTGATCGTGCGCGAGCGGTCGACCTGCGTGTTGGCGGGCAGAGAGGCTCGCTGACCGGGCACCTCGCGCTCGGCCAGCGCCAGGATGTTGATGCCCGTCATCTCGCAGATGGCGTTGTAGATCGGCACCAGCGCATAGCCGAAGCCGAACATGCCCAGCGTGATGACGCAGAGCTTGCCCACCATCTTGACGTTTTCGCGGCGCAGTCCCATGGGTGATCCCGGTTGGAATATCGGTCTTGATGCGGAGGGAGCTGGCGGCGATCAGCCGCCGCCCAGCACCATCTTGCCGACGAAGCCGAGGAAGAACACCAACGCCACGGACGCCAGGATGAGGCCCAGGCGCAGGTTGTTCTTTTTCTGATCGGGTTTCATCGGCATGTTTCCGGAGGGCATCAGCCAATCACCTTGGTGGCGGTGGCGTCCAGCTTGGGCGGGTTCTCGAAGGTGTGGAACGGAGCCGGCGACGGCACTTCCCACTCCAGGCCTTCTGCGCCTTCCCATGGCTTCTGTACCGCCTTCTCACCCTTGCCGCGCATGGCGGGGATGATCACGGCCACGAAGAAGTACACCTGGGCGATGCCGAAGGCGAAGGCGCCCACCGATGCTAGGGCGTTGAAGTCGGCGAACTGCATGGGGTAGTCGGCGTAGCGACGGGGCATGCCGGCCAGCCCCAGGAAGTGCATCGGGAAGAAGGTGATGTTGAACGAGATCATCGACCACCAGAAGTGGATCTTGCCGCGGGTCTCGCTGTACATCACGCCGGTCCACTTGGGCAGCCAGTAATAGATGCCGGCGAACATGGCGAACAGGGAACCGGCCACCAGCACGTAGTGGAAGTGGGCCACCACGTAGTAGGTGTCCTGGAACTGGATGTCGATCGGGGCGACCGACAGGATCAGGCCCGTGAAGCCACCGATGGTGAACACGAAGATGAAGCCGACGGCCCACATCATGGGGGTCTCGAAGGTCATCGAACCCTTCCACATGGTCGCGATCCAGTTGAAGATCTTCACGCCCGTGGGCACAGCGATCAGCATGGTCGAGTACATGAAGAACAGCTGGCCCGTCACCGGCATGCCGGTGGTGAACATGTGGTGTGCCCACACGACGAAGGACAGGATGGCGATGGAGCCGGTGGCGTACACCATGGAGGCGTAGCCGAACAGCTTCTTGCGCGCGAAGGCGGGCACGACCTGGCTCACGATGCCGAAGGCCGGCAGGATCATGATGTAGACCTCGGGGTGGCCGAAGAACCAGAAGATGTGCTGGTACATCACCGGGTCACCGCCGCCGGCGG
>JAGXRS010000110.1 GCA_018335615.1 Hydrogenophaga sp.
CGGCTGGCGGCCTTGCCGGCCTTGGTGCCGAGCTTGACGCGCAGCAGCTCTTCGGCCTTGGCCATGTCGCCTTCGGCTTCGGTTAGGGCTTTCTTGCACTCCATCATGGGGGCGTCGGTCTTGGCGCGCAGTTCGGCGACCATGCTTGCGGTAATTGCCATTTCAGTTCTCCATTGGCCGCAGCGCGTGCAGAACGACGCTGCGACGGGTCAATTGATCCAGTAAGGGTGTGAAAAAGGGGCCCACGAGCCCCTCTTTCGCGCGAGCGCAGCGATCAGGCGGCTGCGTCTTCCTTGACTTCCACGAACTCGTCCTTGCCTTCGGCGGCAACGGTCTTCACGACGTCGTTGACGGCGTTGTTGCGGCCTTCCAGGATCGCGTCAGCGATGCCACGGGCATACAGCGCCACGGCGCGTGCCGAGTCGTCGTTGCCGGGGATGACGTAGTCGATGCCGACCGGCGAGTGGTTGGTATCGACCACACCCACCAGCGGAATGCCCAGCTTCTGCGCTTCGAGCACGGCGATTTTGTGGAAGCCGACGTCGATCACGAAGATGGCATCGGGCAGCGCGGTCATGTCCTGGATGCCGCCGATGTCCTTTTCCAGCTTCTCCATTTCACGGGCAAACATGAGCTGCTCTTTCTTGCTCATGCTTTCCAGGCCAGCTTCCTGCTGGGCCTGCATGTCCTTCAGACGCTTGATCGAGGTCTTGACCGTCTTGAAGTTGGTCAGCATGCCGCCGAGCCAGCGCTGGTCAACGAAAGGCACGCCGGCGCGACGGGCTTCCTGGGCGACGATGTCGCGCGAGGTACGCTTGGTGCCCACCATCAGGATGGTGCCGCGGTTGGCGGACAGCTGACGCACGAACTTGGCGGCGTCTTCGAACAGGGGCAGCGTCTTCTCGAGGTTGACGATGTGGATCTTGTTGCGGTGGCCGAAGATGTACGGAGCCATCTTGGGGTTCCAGAAGCGGGTCTGGTGACCAAAGTGGACACCGGCTTCCAGCATTTCGCGCATGGAGATAGACATGGGATTTCTTTCCAGAGGTTGGGACTTAAATCCAGCCCCGATTGACAGCCAGCCGGCGTCCTAGCACCGAGCCAACCGCCAACACCTGGTTGGGCTGGTTTGCAATTTCTTCGCGCGAGAGTTCCACGAAGGGAACAACAAGCGCAAAGCCTGTCGATTATAGCAGCGGTCCTGCTACCGTCGGCAGGCGCGCGCCAGGGCAGGCCCTGCGCATGCGGCACAATCCCGTCGCCCATCGCCTCCTTTACATGTTGAATCAGCCGCGCCCACGCGGCTGCAGCCCTCCCCCTCGTCTGCCATGCGCCGCTCCTTCTGCCCCTGCCATCGGCACGTTCCACGCGCCTGCAGCCCGAACCCCCACGTTCGCTCCGGCGACCGGGCTGAGTCCGTTTCGCGCCGCTGTCCATGAGGATCGGTGTGGTGGGCGCGGGCGTGGTGGGCATCACCACCGCCTATGAACTGGCGCTGGACGGGCACGAGGTGACGGTATTCGACCGCCGACACACGGCCGCCGAAGAAGCCAGCTTCGCCAATGGCTCGCTGGTGGTGCCGGGCTGGTCCGCCGGACTCATCGGCGCCCCGCGGACCTGGCAGGCGCTCCTGGGCGGGCCGGGCAGCCCGCTTCGGCTGGGCGGTGTGCCGCGAACAGCCCAGTGGCGCTGGTTGTGGCAATGGCACGTGGGCGGTCGACCGGGCGTACACCTGGCGTTGCAGCGCCAGATGCTGGCCTTGATGGCCTACAGCCAGGAACGCCAGGGCGATCTGGACGCGATGCTGAAGCTGGACCATGACCGGTGCCAGGGACTGCTGCTGCTGTGGCGCACCGGGCAGGACCTGGGCCGCGCCCAAGCCACGCTTGAACTCATGCGTGAAATGGGCCTCAACACCCGCCTGCTGTCGCCAGAGGAGGCCCGCCAGCGCGAGCCGGCACTGCGGGCTGACACCCCCTTGCACGGTGCCACCGAACTCGAAGGCGAAGCCGCAGCCAACTGCCGCACATTTGCCCTGCTGCTGCGATCAGAGGCCCAGCGGCTCGGCTGCCGCTTCCGCTTCGCAAGCTCGGTAGACCGTCTGAGCTCCACGAATGGGCCAGGGCCGAGCGTGACGGTCCATCACGAGCCGACAGAGGGCACCGCAGCAAGCGCCTTCGATGCCGTGGTGGTCTGTGCGGGCGTGGCCAGCAGCGGACTGCTTCGCCCGCTCGGGCTCCAACTCCCGCTGCAAGCCGTCTACGGCCATTCCATCAGCGCTCCCGTGCGAGAACCAATGGACGCGCCGGTGGCCGCCGTGGTGGACGCACAACGCCACGTGTCCATCGTGCGACTGGGCCAGCGCGTGCGGGTCGCGGGCAATGCCCGGCTCGGGAAGCCGCCATCGGAACGCTCGGCCCAGGCATTGCAACAGCTGTACCGGGTGCTGGCCGACTGGTTCCCGGGAGCCGCACAGCTGGGCGGCCAGCGCGGTCAGGTCCAGGAGTGGCACGGCGTGCAGGCCACCCTGCCCGACGGCCCACCACTGATCGGCGCCACCCGAGTACGCGGCATCTGGCTGAACCTGGGCCACGGCGCCCATGGCTGGTCGATGGCCTGCGGCAGCGCGCGCGCCCTGGCCGACAGCATGGCCGGCCGCAGCCCGGATCTGGATCTCTCGGGCTGCGCTCCGGCTCGCTTCGGTCTCTGATGACGGGGAGCGTCCGGGCGGGCGGGTGAGGGCTTGACGCCCTGCTCGGGCATGGCAATTGCCGCCCTGCGCCTGACGCGGCCTTGCCGCGCCAGGATCAGCCACACATCAGGAGAACCACATGGGCATGTTCAACTTCATCAAAGACGCTGGAGAGAAACTCTTTGGCGCCAAGGCGCAGACGGCACCCGCACCAGCCGCTGCGCCTGCAGCGGCCCCGGCCCCTTCTGCTGCGCCGGCTGCACCGACGGCGAAGCCACAAGACATGGCCGAACTGAACCGGACCGCAGGCGATGCCATCGTGCGCTACATCAACAGCATGGGCTTGAAGGTGGACGACCTGAAGATCGACTTCGATGCAGGCACCGAAACCGTGACGGTATCGGGCATGGCCGCGGACCAGGCCACCCGTGAAAAAGTGGTGCTGTGCTGCGGCAACGTCGCCACCGTGAGCCGGGTGAACGACCAGATGACGGTGAACGCGGCCGAACCTGTCTCGCAGTGGTACACCGTGGCCAAGGGAGACAATCTGTCGACAGTCAGCAAGCAGTTCTACGGCACGCCCGACCAGTACGCCAAAATCTTCGAAGCCAACAGGCCGATGCTCACCCACCCGGACAAAATCTACCCCGGCCAGGTGCTGCGCATCCCGCCCGCCTGAGGCTGCACATTTTCTTTTTCTATGCGCGCCATCCGCTCCGACCGCTTTGAACCCCTGCACAGCGTCGCGGCCACGCGGCAGATCGAGGCCACGGCCAGCGCTGCGCTACCCGAGCACACCCTGATGGAGCGGGCGGGCCTGGCAGTGGCGCAGCTGGCACGCGCCCTCGTTCCCCACGCCCGCTGCATCTGGGTCGCCTGCGGGCCCGGCAACAACGGCGGCGACGGGCTGGTGGCCGCGCGCCACCTGCACCAGTGGTCGGCCTCGCTCGGCGGCTCGGTGCGTGTGGTGGTCTCCCACTGGACGGGAGCGACGCACGACCCGTCCCGCCTGCCGATCGACGCCCGGCACGCCCTCGAGCTGGCTCGCGCCGC
>JAGXRS010000111.1 GCA_018335615.1 Hydrogenophaga sp.
GCGTTCGATGCGCGCCACCTCGCCGAGCCGGGCCGACACGCCCGGGCGCAGGCTGGACATCACCGGCAGGCTTTCGAGCTGCGCCGGGTCGGTCCACACGCCGCGCACGCTGATGGACCAGGCGCCGTTCTGTGTCTTGAGCGTGCCGCCCGAGGTGTCGCGCCACCAGGCGGCCACGGTGTCGGCCACGTCGGTGGCCAGCAGACCGCGCGCGGCCAGGGCCTGGGCGTTGGGGCTGATGAGCAGTTCGGGGTCGCGCAGGCCCGAGCCGTACACCTCGTCCACGCCGGCCATGCCCTCCAGGTCGGCCTTGATGCGCCGCGCGTTCACGCGCAGCGTTTCGTCGTCGGCCTGGCCCAGCAGCATCAGCGAGGCGGTGGGAAAGCCGTTGCTGGTGGTGATCTCCAGGATCAGCGGGTCGGTCGCGTTGCTGGGCAGTTCGCTGGTGGCCTTGTTCTGGATCTCGCGGCGCAGGTCGGCCATGCGCTTGTCGAAGGTGCGCTCGTTGATCTCGCGAAAGCGCACCAGCATGGAGCCCACGTTCTCCCGCGCGGTGGAGATGACGAAGCGCACATCGGCCACGCCCTTGATGCCGTCTTCCAGCGGGTTGATGACCAGACGCTCCACCTCCTCGGCGCTGGCCCCGGGCAGCACGGTGGTGACGCTGACCCAGTTGAAGTTGATCTCCGGGTCCTGCTCGCGCGGCATGGTGTTGTAGCTGAACAGCCCGAGCAGCAGCACGACCACAAAAGCGATGTTGGCCAGCGGGTGGTTGGTGAGGAGGGCGCGCATGAACGACATGGGCGGTCCTCAGTTGGCCGGGCCACGCACGGCCTGGGGATTGATCGGCTGGCCCGGTTGCAGCATCTGCTGGCCGCGCACGATCACCGGCGTGTCAGCCGGCAGGGCGACGGGGGTGGCGCGGCCTTCCTGCGCGTCGGGCAGGGGCACGAAGCGCGCCGTGGCCTGGTCGCCATTGCCCTGCTGCACGAACACGCCCAGCGTGTTGTCGCGCCGCACCATGAGCACCGGCGGCACATGGGGCCGCGTTTCCTGCCAGCGCAGCGTGCCGCTGGTGCCGGCCGGCGGTGCGCTGGCCGGCTGGGTGAAGGCCAGGCGCGCCGCCTGCGTGCGGGCGGGGGCGGTCACGGTGCGGGCCACGCGCAGCAGGCGCACCGGGTGGCTGTTGCCCTGTGCCTCGAAGCGCGGCGAGCGCGCGGCCCGCAGTCCCGCCACGTCGCCGGGGCTCAGCGTGGTGGCCAGTTCGGGCGAGCCGGTTTCGGCCAGCACATAGAGCACCGTGCCGGGCGCCACCGCCTCGCCGGTCTGCGCCAGCCGTTCCTGCACGCTGCCATTGAAGGGTGCGCGCAGGGTGGTCTTGTCCAGCTGGCGGCGCGCGGTGGCCAGTTGCGACTGGGCCGAGCGCACCTCGCTCTGCATCAGGGCCACCTCGGTCTCGCGCTGGCCAAGCGCCTCGCGCGAGTAAAAGCCTTGCTCCACCAGTTCCTGCGAGCGTTGCAGCTGGCTCTGCGCCAGGCGCAGGCGCGACTGCCCGGCGTCCAGTGCGGCCTGGGCGCGCTGCACCGCCAGTTCGGCGTCGCGGGGGTCGATCTGCGCCAGCAGCTGGCCGCGCTGCACCGCGGCACCCACGTCCACCGTCCAGCGCTGCAGGATGCCCGCCACCTCGGCGGACAGGCGCGAGACGTTGCGCGCCTCCACGCTGGCCGGCGCCTCGCGCTCGGGCTGTACCCACACGCTGTCGAGCCGCGCCACCGTCACGCTGGCCCGGGCGGGGGCCGCGGCACCGGTGGCCGAGGGCGCGGTCTGGTTGTCCTGTGCCCACACGGGTGTGCTGTTCAGGCAGGCCAGCAGCAAGCCCATCAGCGCAGCAGGGTGAACGGCACGGTGGCCACGGGATCGGGCAGGGAGGCGAGGCGCGAAGTCGTGGGTCATGGGATGTCCTGGAAGGCGGGTGTTGGAGAGGGACGAAACGGGCCGGCAGGGTTCACATGCGCCAGGCGCGCCAGGCCAGACGCGGCAGGTCGCGGCGGCGCAGGGTCGGGCGCTGTTCCCAGCTGCGGTAGCCGATGGCGGCGATGGCGTCGAGCACGCACAGGCCGCCTTGCACCACCAGACGAAGTTCCCAACCAGCGCGTCCGGGCACGCGGTGTACCAGGGGTGTGCCGGCGAGCATGCGGGTGCGGGCGTCGTCGCACAGCTGGCGCACCAGCACCTGGCAGCGCGCCCGCTTGACCGGCCCGGCGGTGGCGGCAAAGTCGTCGATTTGCAGCCCGTGGCGTGCCAGCCCGTCGGCCGGGAGGTAGTGGCGCCCGCGGGCATGGTCGACCGAGATGTCTTGCCAGAAATTGATCAGCTGCAGGGCGCTGCAGATCTGGTCGCTCTGGCGCAGGGCGGTGGCGTCGTGCACACCGTACAGGTGCAGCAGCAGCCGCCCCACCGGGTTGGCCGAGAGCCGGCAATAGGCCAGCAGTTCGTCCAGGTGGGCGTAGCGGTGCCCGCTGGCGGTGTGGTGCACGTCCTGCTCGAAGGCGCTGAGCAGATCGTGCAACAGCTCGGGTGGCAGCTGATGGCCTTGCACCGCCGTTTGCAAGGGGTCGAAGATGGGCGCCCAGCGAGCGGTGCCCGTCGCCACGCCGGCCACGCAAGACGCCAGGCATGCGCGGTAGGCCGCCAGCTCGGCCAGGCGCTCGGCGGCACTGGCGGTGCCTTCGTCGGCGATGTCGTCCGCCGTGCGCGCAAAGTGGTAGATCGCCATCACGGCGGGCCGCAGTGCCGGCGGGCACAGCAGCGACGCGACGGGGAAGTTCTCGTAGTGCCCCACGCTGGCGGCCAAGTCCGCCTGGTTGGCGGGTGGCGTTCTGGGCAGGGTGTCAGGATGGGACGGTTCGGGCATGGGGTGGCGGCTTGGTGCGGGCAGCGCGTCGAGAGCCCGTAGTCTGCCAGTGTCGGCCCGCGCGAGAGCGCAGCGGGGGGTAACAGCGAACCGGCACGGCGACAGGGCGGATGGGAACCGGGGCTGAGGAAGGGCGAAGAGGGCGGCAGAAGGACTTGAAAGAGGCGTCTGGGCGCCCGCTGCTGTCCCGTTGCCGAGCGGCTTTTTGCACTACAATTTTGCTTACTAACCAATTGGTCAGTAATATACCTGCTCGCATCAAACCTCATTCGCCGCCCATGAAATCGCCCACCCTTGCACTCCTGCTGAGCGTTGCCCTGGTGGCGACGGCCTGTTCCCGACAGCCGGCGCCCGAAGAGCCGGTGCGCTCGGTGAAGCTGCTGACCGTGGCCGCGGGCGGGCTGGTGAGCACCACCGAATTTGCCGGGGAGGTGCGCGCCCGCAGCGAGTCGCGGCTGGGCTTCCGGGTGGGCGGCAAGCTGTTGCAGCGCCCGGCCGAGGTGGGGCAGCGCGTGAAGGCGGGCGACCTGCTGGCCCAGCTGGACCCGCAGGACCTGGCGCTCTCCAGCCAGGCGGCGCAGGCCCAGGTGAGCGCGGCCCAGACGCAGCGCGATCTGGCTGCGGCCGACCTGAAGCGTTTTGAAGACCTCAAGGCCCAGGGTTTTGTGAGCGGCGCCGAGATCGAGCGCCGCCAGGCCAGCCTGCAGGCCGCTGAGGCGAGCCTGCGCCAGGCGCGCGCCCAGGGTTCGGTGCAGGGCAACCAGGCCTCGTATGCACGGCTGCTGGCCGACGGGCCGGGCGTCATCCTGGCGGTGGAGGCCGACGTGGGCCAGGTCGTGGCCGCCGGCACGCCGGTGGTGCGTCTGGCCCGCGACGGCGCGCGTGACGTGGTGATCGCCGTGCCGGAAGACCGGGTGGCCCAGTTGCGTCCGGGACTGCCGGCGCAGGTGCGCCTGTGGGCCGCCGCCGACTCGGCTGCCACACCGCTGAGCGCCGTGGTGCGCGAGGTGGCGGCCAGTGCCGACCCGGCCACGCGCACCTACCAGGTGAAGCTGGCGCTGCCCGAGGGCACGCCGGTGTCGCTCGGCGCCACGGCCTATGTGACGCTGCCGCCCGCGGCCGGAGCCGCCCCGGCGGTGATCAAGCTGCCCACCAGCGCGCTGATGCGCTCGGAGGCGGGCGCGCCCCAGACCACGTCGGTGTGGGTGTTCGACCCGGCCAGCAGCACCGTGCAGGCGCGGCCGGTGAGCGTGGCGGGTGCCGACGGCAATGAGGTGGTGATCA
>JAGXRS010000112.1 GCA_018335615.1 Hydrogenophaga sp.
CCCCCGGCGCGCACCACAGCCTGACCGGCTGCCGTGCGCGACCGATCCGCTTGCGGCCCAACTGAGACAATCCACGCCGTGCTCAATATCCTGCTCGTCACATTCCCCTTCTTCGCCCTCGTGTTGGCCGGCTTCATCGCGGCGCGTCAGCGCCTGCTGCCGCTCGAAGCCATCCCCGGGCTGAACGGCTTCGTGCTGTATTTCGCGCTGCCGGCCATGCTGTACCGCTTCGGCTCCACCACGCCGATTGCCCAGCTGCTCGACGCCTCGGTGTTCGGCGTCTACCTGCTGTGTGCCCTGATCATGGTGGCCTTCGCCATCGTGATGACCATGAACGCGCGCATCCGCTGGAACGACGCCTCGCTGGGCGCGCTGGTGGCGGCCTTCCCCAACACCGGCTTCATGGGCGTGCCGCTGCTGGCCGCCCTGCTGGGGCCACAGAGTGTGGGCACGGTGATCGTGTTGATCGTGGTGGACATGGTCATCACCAGCTCGCTGTGCATTGCCCTGTCGCGGCTGGACGAGGGCGAAGGCCATGGCGGGCAGGCCATGCTGGTGGCCGGGCGCAAGGCCCTGCGCGGCGTGCTGGTCAACCCCATGCCCTGGGCGATTCTGCTGGGCGCCGTGGCCTCGGCCGCGCAGTTCAGCCTGCCCGGGCCGGTGGAGAAAACCGCCTGGCTGCTGGCCGATGCGGCCTCGCCGGTGGCGCTGTTCACCATCGGCGCGGTGCTGGCGCGCTCGCAGCTGCAGTCCAACCACCCCATGCCGCTGAGCGACTACGTGCCGGTGGCACTCATGAAGCTGTTGCTGCACCCGCTGCTGGTGCTGGGGGTGGGCACGGCGGCCATCCAGCTCGGCGTGCCGCTGTCGCCCGCGGCACTCGCCGTGATGGTGCTGGTGGCCGCGCTGCCCAGCGCCAGCAACGTGTCGCTGCTGGCCGAGCGTTTCGGGGCCGACAACGGGCGCATCGCCCGCATCATCCTGGTGTCCACGGCGGCGGCTTTCTTCACGTTCTCGGGCGCGGTGTCGCTGATGACCTGAAGCGCCCGGCGCGGTGCCGCGCGGGGGCCATAGTTGAGTTCTATTGAATAGATTGGATCAATTGGGTTGACCATTCGATAGGCAAAACCTACAGTGGAAGCCCGTCCACAGCAGGAGACCGCCATGCACCCATCCAACGCCCTTGCCATCTGGCTCGACCGTCTGGCCGCGCTCGCGCTCGCCAGCTGAAGACCACGCTCAACCACCGAAGGACTGCCATGGAACACCCCACCGCCCCCACCGAAGCCCAATGCCCCTTCTCTGCAGGGCAGACGGCGCGCCCGGCGCCCCGCAGCCGCTCCAACCGCGACTGGTGGCCGAACCAGCTCAACCTGAACGTGCTGCACCAGCACGCGCCCGCGTCCAACCCGATGGACCCAGGCTTTGACTACGCCCAGGCCTTCCAGCAGCTCGACTACGCCGCGCTCAAGCAAGACCTGACGGCGCTCATGACCGATTCGCAGGACTGGTGGCCGGCCGACTGGGGCCATTACGGCGGCCTGTTCATCCGCCTGGCCTGGCACAGCGCCGGTACCTACCGAACCGCCGACGGCCGGGGCGGCGCGGGCTCGGGCAGCCAGCGTTTCGCCCCGCTCAACAGCTGGCCCGACAACGGCAACCTCGACAAGGCGCGCCGCCTGCTCTGGCCCATCAAGCAGAAGTACGGCAACGCGATTTCCTGGGCCGACCTGTTCGTCCTCTCGGGCAACGTCGCGCTCGAATCCATGGGCTTCAAGACCTTCGGCTTTGCTGGCGGCCGGGCCGACATCTGGCAACCCGAAGAAGACATCTACTGGGGCGCCGAGGGCGAGTGGCTGGCCACCAGCGAGAAGGAGCACAGCCGTTACAGCGGCGAGCGCGAGCTGGACAACCCGCTGGCCGCCGTGCAGATGGGCCTGATCTACGTGAACCCCGAAGGCCCGGACGGCAACCCGGACCCCGTGGCGTCCGGCCGCGACGTGCGCGAAACCTTCGCCCGCATGGCCATGAACGACGAGGAAACTGTGGCGCTGGTCGCCGGCGGCCACACCTTCGGCAAGGCGCACGGCGCGGGTGACCCGGCGCTGGTCGGCCCCGAGCCGGAAGGCGCACCCATCGAAACCCAGGGCCTGGGCTGGATCAACCAGTTCGGCACGGGCAAGGGCGTGCACACCACCACCAGCGGCATCGAAGGCGCCTGGAAGCCCAACCCCACCACCTGGGACAACGGCTACTTCGACATGCTGTTCGGCTATGAATGGGAACTCGTCAAGAGCCCGGCCGGCGCCCACCAGTGGCGCGCCAAGGACTGCAAGCCCGAGCACCTGATTCCCGACGCGCACGACCCGGCTCAGCAACACGCGCCCATGATGACCACGGCCGACCTGTCGCTGCGCTTCGACCCGGTCTACGAACCCATTTCGCGCCGCTTTCACCAGGACCCGGCCGCCTTCGCCGACGCCTTCGCCCGCGCCTGGTTCAAGCTGACCCACCGCGACATGGGACCGAAGGCGCTCTACCTCGGCCCCGAAGTGCCGGCCGAAGACCTGCTCTGGCAAGACCCGGTTCCAGCCGCCACGCACCCGCTCATCAGCGGCCAGGACGCGGAAGACCTCAAGGCGCGCATCCTCGCCAGCGGCCTGAGCACCGCCGAACTGGTGTCCACCGCCTGGGCCTCGGCGTCCAGCTTCCGCGGTTCCGACAAGCGCGGCGGCGCCAACGGTGCGCGCATCCGGCTGGCGCCGCAGAAGGACTGGGAAGTGAATCAGCCGGCCCAGCTGGCGAAGGTGCTGGCCGTGCTGGAAGGCATCCAGCAGGCATTCAACAGCGCACAGGCCGGCGGCGCGCAGGTGTCCATGGCCGACCTGATCGTGCTCGGTGGCGTGGCCGCGGTGGAGGCCGCTGCCCGCGCCGCCGGCCATGCGGTGGAGGTGCCGTTCACCCCCGGTCGCACCGACGCATCGCAGGAACAGACCGATGTGGAATCGTTCAGCGTCATGGAGCCCGAGGCCGACGGCTTCCGCAATTACCAGAAGCGCGTGTTCCGCACCTCGGCTGAAGAGATGCTGGTGGACAAGGCCCAGCTGCTCACCCTGAGCGCCCCGGAAATGACGGTGCTGGTCGGTGGCCTGCGGGTGCTGGGTGCCAACGTCGGGCAGAGCGCCCACGGCGTGTTCACCGCGCGCCCGGGCGTGCTCACCAACGACTTCTTCGTCAACCTGCTCGACATGGGCGTGGCGTGGCAGCCGGCATCGCCCGACGCCCAGGTGTTCGAAGGCCGCGACCGCCGCAGCGGCGACCTGCGCTGGACCGGCACCCGCGTCGATCTGGTGTTCGGCTCGCATTCGCAGCTGCGCGCTCTGGCCGAGGTGTACGCGCAGAACGACAGTGGCGCCAAGTTCGTGCGCGACTTCGTCGCCGCCTGGACCAAGGTGATGAACCTGGACCGCTTCGACCTGAAGAAATAAGGCGTTGATCGGGCAGGTGTGCTGCCGCTGCCCCCGCTGCCTGAGCAGGCGCCGGGGGCTTTTTTGTGTTCAGCCCTTGAGTTCGGGGAAATCCTCGTCGAAGAACTCCAGCGGCAGGCGCTCGCCTTCGGCGCGCGCGGCCTCGGCCTGGCGCAACTCGACGCGGCGGATCTTTCCGGAAATGGTCTTGGGCAGGTCGGCAAAGGACAGGCGGCGGATGCGCTTGTACGGGGCCAGCCGTTCCCGCGTGAAGGCGAAGATGTCCCGCGCCACCTCCGGCCCCGGCGTCTGGCCGGCCACCAGCACCACGAAGGCCTTGGGCACCGCCAGGCGCAGCGGGTCGGGGCTGGGCACCACGGCCGCTTCGGCCACCGCCGGGTGCTCGATCAGCACGCTCTCCAGCTCGAAGGGGCTGATGCGGTAGTCGGAGGCCTTGAACACGTCGTCGGCGCGGCCGACGTAGGTGATGTAGCCCTCGCTGTCGATGCGGGCCACGTCGCCGGTGCGGTAGTGGCCGTCGCGGGTCACCTCGGCGGTCTTCTCGGCATCGCCGGCGTAGCCCGCCATCAGGCCCAGCGGCCGGTGCTCGCCCAGCACCAGCGCCACCTCGCCTTCGTTGGCGGGCTGGCCGTCGGCGTCGAGCAGCGCCACGGTGTAGCCGGGCAGGGGGCGGCCCATGGAGCCGGGCTTGATCGGCTGGCCGGGCGGGTTGCCGATCTGCGCGGTGGTCTCGGTTTGGCCAAAGCCGTCGCGGATGGTGATGCCCCAGGCCTTCCTCACCTGCTCGATCACCTCCGGGTTCAGGGGTTCGCCCGCGCCGATCAGCTCGCGCAGATGCGTCTTCACGGCCGCCAGGTCCTGCTGGATCAGCATGCGCCAGACCGTCGGCGGCGCGCACAGGGTGGTCACCTCGTACTTCACCAGCACATCGAGCAGCGCGGCCGCGTTGAAGCGGCTGTAGTTGTAGAGGAACACGCAGGCGCCGGCGTTCCAGGGCGCGAAGAAACAGCTCCAGGCGTGCTTGGCCCAGCCCGGCGACGAGATGTTCAGGTGGCGGTCGTCGGGCTGCAGACCGATCCAGTACATGGTCGAGAGGTGGCCCACCGGGTAGGACTGGTGGGTGTGCAGCACCAGCTTGGGCTTGGACGTGGTGCCCGAGGTGAAGTACAGCAGCAGCGGGTCGTCCACATGGGTCACGCCGTCCGGGGTGAAGCGGTCGGACTCGGCCGCGGCGTCCTCGAAGGCCAGCCAGCCGGCGG
>JAGXRS010000113.1 GCA_018335615.1 Hydrogenophaga sp.
GGTGCAGGCCGCTGCTGGCGGTCGGGCTCAACCCGGCAGCGCCGGCCGGTCCAGCGGCTCGACCGAGCGGCTGTTCCAGTTGAGCACGGTCTGGCGCACCACCATGCCCGATGCCAGGTCGGGGAACTCCCGGCGGATCACATCGCCGGCGAAACGCGCCATGAAACGCGACTTCAGTTCGGCGCGGGCCCGGTCCACGCCCACGTCTTCATACGGCACCGACGACATCAGCAGAAAGCCGTCGGCCGGTATGCGGCCGGCCGCCATGTTGCCGCGGATGATGCCCGCCGCCTTGCGGATCGGGTCGGCCAGGTCGGGGCTGTAGGGGCCGATGATGAGCGCCAGGTTGGGCAGGTGCAGCCAGTCAAAACCCCGGCCCACGCAGATCATCCACTCGCGGTGTTCGATGTCCAGGGTGCGCTCGCGCTGGCGCAGTTCGGCGATGTGGCGGTGGTTGCCCTCCAGCAGCGGTAGCAGATCGGCGCGCATCTGGGCGGGCATGTCCGGCAGCAGCACCTGCAGCCGAGCGGGCAGGCCGGGCAGGTCGGCCTCGCGCAGGTCGGCCATGTTCAGCGTCAGGCCGTGCGGTCCGTGCAGCACCAGCGCTTCCTCGTCGGTCTCGAAACCGCACACCAGCGGGTACACCGTCTGGTGCTGCTGGCCAAACAGCGCGCTCACCTCGTCGCGGATGCCGAAGGTGTGGGCCCGGGCGTCGTCGGTGCGGAAGTGAAAGCCGGCACAACCCCGGCGCTCGTCGCCTTTGGAGTAGTGGTAGGTGATGACCATCAGCGTCTGCCGCCCTTCGCGCAGCACCTTGTCCACCCCGGCCAGCAGCACCTCGCCCAGGTGCGGCCAGCCCAGGTGGAAGATGCCGCCGAGGTTGCGAAACGGCTGGATGATGCCGCGTGGCGTCTGCGTGGCGATGGGGATGTTGATGCGCCCGTCCATGCACTTCATCACCATGATGGCGGTGGGGTGCCGCGCCAGGTAGCGCTGGCGGGCCAGCCATGCCTCGGGACTGGAAAAGTCCTGCGCGTGCCGCCGGGCCAGGGCGAACAGCCAGTCGATGCGTTCGGGAAGTGGCCGGTCCAGCGGTGCCATCGCGTTCAGTCCTCCAGATCGACGTGCTGGGCAAAGCCCGAGCGCTCCAGCAGCGAGCGCGGCTGCGGGTTCAGCCCCCACAGCACCAGGCGGGCACCGCGTTTGTGCAGGGCGCGCTGCAGCTGCTCCAGCGCGTCCAGGCCGGTGGTGTCCAGCGAAATCAGCTGCCGCGTGTCCAGCCGCATCACGCTGCCCTCGGCGGCGACCTCCGCCGCCTGTTGCAAGCGGTCGAGTTTGGCCACCGCGCCGAAGAACAGCGCGCCATACAGGCGCCCTTCCGTGCGCTCGGTGCTCTGCTGGTCCACGTCGGCGCGGAACAGCTCGCTCTGGCGTCGCACGAACAGCACCACGGCCAGCACCAGGCCCAGCTCCACCGCCAGCGTCAGGTCGAACACGATGGTGACGAAGAAGGTGGACAGCATCATCAGCCGGTAGTGGTTGCTGAACTGCTTGAGCCTCCCGAACTCGCGCCACTCGCCCATGTTCCAGGCCACGAAGAGCAGCACCCCGGCCAGCACCGCCAGGGGGATGTGCGCGGCCAGCGGCGCGGCCAGCAGCACCACGGCGGCCAGCGTGGCCGCGTGCACCATGCCCGCCACCGGTGAGACCGCGCCCGAGCGGATGTTGGTGACGGTGCGGGCGATGGTGCCGGTGGCCGGCATGCCGCCGAAGAAGGGCACCACCGCGTTGGCAATGCCCTGGGCCATGAGTTCCTGGTTGGGGTCGTGCTTGGGCGCGTCGCCCAGCTGGTCGGCCACTCGCGCGCACAGCAGCGATTCAATGGCGCCCAGCAGCGCAATGGTGAGGGTGGGGGTGACCAGCAGCTTGGCCGTTTCCCACGAAAACGCCGGCAACTCGAATGTGGGCAGGCCCTGCGGGATGCCGCCGAAACGCGAGCCGATGGTCTCCACCGGCAGGCTCAGGGCCCAGGCCAGCAGCGAGAGCGTGATGAGCGCCACGGCCGGGGCCGGCAGGCGCGAGGTGGCGCGCAGGGCGCTCACCGTGTCGAGTTTGTTGATCTTGTCGAGCTGGCGGCGGAACTGCGAATCCACCGCCCACAGCCGGGGCCAGACGAACAGCCCGAGCACGCAGACCAGCCCCAGCGCCAGCGCATACGGGTTGAAACTGCCCAGATGCGCGGCGAGGGCGCCCAGCTGGTTGAAGAAGTCGGCCGGCATCTTGGCGATGTCCAGGCCCAGCAGGTCCCGCACCTGCGAGAGCGCGATCAGCACCGCGATGCCGTTGGTGAAGCCGATCACCACGCTCACCGGCACATAGCGCACCAGCGTGCCCAGGCGGAACAGGCCCAGCAGGAACAGCAACACGCCGGCGCTTGCGGTCGAGATCAGCAGGTTGGCGATGCCGTAGCGTTCGACGATGCCGTAGACGATGACGATGAAGGCACCCGCCGGCCCCCCGATCTGCACCGAGGTGCCGCCCAGCGCCGAAATCAAGAAGCCCGCGATGATGGCCGTCCACAGGCCCGCTTCGGGGCTGAGCCCGCTGGCGATGGCAAACGCCATGGCCAGCGGCAGCGCCACGATGCCCACCGTGGCCCCCGCGCCCATGTCCTTGGCCAGCTTCTCGCCGTTGTAGCCTTTCAAGTCCTGCAGCAAACGGGGGCGAAAGCGGGCGAGCGGCGACAGGGACTTGGGCATCGGCAAATGTTACTGCCCGCTACGGTTCAGCGAACTTACAGCAAGATGACAAGTTTCCCAGGGTTTACACTGACTTTTTGTCGACAGTTGCGGGAGGCGGTCATGCGGGAACGAACGGGCAGGCGGGGCTTGGGCCAGTGGGTGGTGATGCTGCTGGTGGTCGCGTGGCTGACGGCCTGCGATCCGCAGAACATCAGCGAACTGGAGGAGGGCGTGTCCACCGAGGCCGACGTGCGCGAGCGCTTCGGCCCGCCCGAGGCGGTGTGGGACGGGCCGGACGGCGCGCAGGTCTACGAATACAACCGCCAGCCCGCCGGGCACCGCAACTACATGATCACGATTGGCCCCGACGGCAAGATGGCGGCGCTGCAGCAGGTGCTGGCCCCCCACCACTTCGCGCAGATCCAGCCTGGCATGCCCATGGAAGACGTGCGCCGCCGCCTGGGTAAACCGATGAAGATCACCACCTACGACCTCAAGCGCGAGACGCACTACGACTGGCGCTACCTGGACGGCCCGAACGAGAGCGACTCGAAGGTGTTCACGGTGGTGTTCGACACCGACCTGCGCGTGGTGTCCACCATGAGCACACGCGACCCCGATCTGGACCGCAACCGCTGAGGGACCATTGGTTCAGGCGCCCCGCAGGCGCTGCCAGTCGTCCAGAGCGGGGCGCAGCACGAGCAGCAGCAGAATCGCCGCCAAGGGCACCGTGCTGATGTAGCCGAGGTAATTGAATCCCAGGGCGCCCGCCAGCCCGCCGACAAAAAAGGCGCCGACCAGTTGCGCATGCACGCGCAGCCGGGCGCGGTCGGCCCGAACGGGTGCGTGCCGGTCATCGCGGTTGGGGTACAGCAGCTTGCCGAGTTCAATGCCGAGGTCGGTCATCAGCCCGGTGACATGCGTCGTTCGGATCCGGGCACCGGAAATCTTGGTGATCACCGCGTTCTGCAAGCCCATGATGAAACACAGCAGCACCACGGTGAGCGGCAGGAACACGGCGGTGAGCAGGCTGATGGCGGCGCCGAACAGGCCGAAGACCAGCAGCAGCGAAGCCTCCAGCATGAGTGGCAGGCCGTAGGCGCTGCGCAGCTCGTGGCGCAGACCCCAGTTCACCAGCCAGGCGGTGCACATAGCGCCCAGCAGAAAGGCCAGCACGGCGCCCACCCCGCCCACCGCCAGCGCCAGCTGGCCCAGCACCAGGTTATCGGCCACCGACGACAGGATGCCCGTCATGTGCGAGGTGTACTGGCCCACGGCCAGAAAGCCGCCCGCGTTGGCCGCACCGGCCACGAAGGCCAGCACCGATCCGAGCTTCAGGTCCGTCTGCGGCGTGCGCTGCAGGCTGGTGAAACCGCGGATCGGTTCAAACATCCGCTGCGCTCAGTGGATGCGCATGCCGGGCGTGGCGCCCGGCCAGGGTTGCAGCACGTGGATGCCGGGCTGGGCCTTCTCGTCGGCGTGGCTGGCGGCGAGCACCATGCCTTCGCTCACGCCGAATTTCATCTTGCGCGGCGCCAGGTTGGCCACCATCACGGTGAGCTTGCCTTCCAGGTCTTCGGGCTTGTACATGCTGGCGATGCCGCTGAACACGTTGCGGGTCTTGCCTTCGCCCACGTCCAGCGTCAGGCGCAGCAGCTTGGTGGAGCCCTCCACCGCCTCGCACTTGACGATCTGCGCGATGCGCAGATCCACCTTGGCGAAGTCGTCGATGGAGATCGTCGGGGCGATCTCTTCGCCTCCGGGTGGCGTTGCGGCGGGGGAGCCCTCACCCCCGCCCTCTCCCAGAGGGAGGGGGAGTGAAGACACGGCGGCGGGCGGGGGCTCGAACAGGGCGTCGAGCTGCTTGATGTCCACGCGCTGCATGAGGTGCTGGTAGGTGCCGATGGCATGGCCGGCGCCGAGCAGGCGGCCGGCGTCGGCAAAGTTCAGGGGCGCCACGTTCAGGAAGGCTTCCACGTTGGCGGCCAGCGCGGGCAGCACGGGCTTGAGGTAGAGCGAGATCAATCGGAAGGCCTCGATGCAGGTGCTGCACACGTCCTGCAGGCGGCCGTCCATGCCGTCCTGCTTGGCCAGTTCCCAGGGCTTGTTCTGGTCCACGTAGGCGTTCACGCGGTCGGCCAGCAGCATGATTTCGCGCAGCGCCTTGCCGTATTCGCGCTCGGCGTACAGCTCGGCCACGTTCGGGGCCGCGGTCTGGATGTGGTCGAGCAGCGCATCGCCGTCGGCCGAGACGGCGCCCAGCTGGCCATTGAAGCGCTTGGCGATGAAGCCGGCGGCGCGCGAGGCGATGTTGACGTACTTGCCGATCAGGTCGCTGTTGACGCG